>URNQ01000072.1 GCA_900549245.1 uncultured Collinsella sp. | reverse complement strand
CAGATCGGCGCGGGCACGGCTGGCTCGGCGCAAACCATGCCGTCGGCGTCGACGTTGGCGGCATTGCCGCCGCCAAGTCGCTGTGCATGCTCGACGGAGCAGCCCATGCGCACGGCGCCCACGAGCTTGTCCATGGCCTCCGAAAACGGTCGCCGCAAGAGTCCCATGCGCGGGGAGTGGCGAAGCGCTGCGATGCCGCTGCCGGCGCAGATGGCAACGCCGCCACACCACAATTGGTCATGGCGCTCACATGCTTTGTGCAGGCGAACGGCGGTCCCACGCGCCTGCTCAGTGCCCTCTTGTGCGGCTCGAATCGCGGCATAGACGCGCGTTCCCGTACCGCCAAAGCGCTCAAGCGCCTGATCGATAGCTGTCAACGTCTCATCGTCAGCCACATCTTCAACGGCTAGCACGATGCCATCGGCAACGCTGCCGGCGTCATTTGCCTCCAAATCGACTGGGCGGGGGAGTACAGTGCCGGAAAGCTGTGCATAGGCGGCGATGGCATCCTGCAGGTCCCAGAGCAAAAACTCAAGATCGGCGCTCTCGGGAATACTGATATACGCAATGGTCTGCAGCGTTTTGGGCTTATCGCCGCGTGCGATCGCCTCCATGCCATCCCCTTTCCAGTCCGTTTCCGTTTAGGTTACACCGTCTGGTGACGCTTCGCCGCGCTATCCTAGTGCAACCCTTACGAAAGGAACGCCATGCGTCTGCCTATGAACACCTCGCTTGCCACGCTTAAGCCCTCCGGCATCCGTCGGATTAACGCGCTCGCCGCCCAGCACCCAGGATGCATTGCGCTCGCGCTCGGCGAGCCCGATTTTCCTACACCCGATGTGATTAGCGCCGAGGTAACCGCCGCACTGGACCGCGGTGACACGCACTATCCGCCCAACAACGGTCGCCCCGCCCTGCGCGAGGCGCTATCCGCATATATGGGCGAAGCGGGCCTTGCGTTTTCGGCCGACGAGGTCATCCTGACCGACGGCGCGACCGAGGCCCTGTCGGCAACATTCATGGCTATGCTCAACCCCGGCGACGAGGTTATTATCCCCACGCCGGCCTTTGGCCTGTACGAGAGCATCGTCGTAGCCAATCACGCCAAGGCGGTCTTCTTGGATACGGAGCCTGCGCAATTCCAGATTGACGAGGACGCGCTTCGCGCCTGTGTGACCCCGGCGACCAAGGCCATCGTCATCTGCACGCCCAACAATCCCACGGGTTGCATTCTCAACGCGGCATCGCTCGACGCCGTGGCGCGCGTAGCGGAGCAGGCGGGCATCTACGTAGTCTGCGATGACGTATACAACCGCCTCGTCTATGTGGACGGCTACGAGCGCTTCGCCCAGCGACACCCAGAACTGCGCGAGCAGACGGTAGTCATCGAGAGCTTCTCCAAGCCCTGGGCCATGACCGGCTGGCGCTTGGGCTGGCTCGCAGCCGCAGCCCCCGTCATCGCCGAGATCGCAAAGGCTCACCAATACCTGGTATCGAGCGCCGTCTCCTTCGAGATGGACGCCGCAGCCCGAGCCCTCACCGTCGACCCAACTCCCATGCTCAAAGTCTACCGAGCCCGCCGCGAACGCGTACTCGCAGCCTTAAACGCCATGGGCCTCGACGTAGTAGAGCCCGCAGGAGCCTTCTACACTTTCCCGAGCATCAAAAAGTTCGGCCTAACCAGCGAAGACTTCTGCATCAAAGCCATCGAAGAGGCAAACGTAGCCCTAGTCCCGGGCGACTGCTTCGGCACCGAAGGCCACGTCCGCCTCAGCTATTGCGTCTCCGATAAAGACCTGGACGAAGGCCTCCGCCGCCTGTCCACCTTCCTTTCAACCTTGTAGCCATCAGGGACGCAACACATCAGCCCACCGACATAAGGGTTATGCGTGGGGCGCGTCGCTCAACGGACACGAGGATTCGCAGCAAAGTTGCCGCAGCTCCGGTCCGAGGGGCCGGGTTGAGATTTTCGTAGATTCCGCACGAGCCGAAGAGCACTTAATGTGCTCTTCGTGCGAGCCAGGACTTGACCGAGCGAAAATCTCAACCCGGCCCCTCGGACCGGAGCGTATGCAGGGTTTGTGTACGAATCCTCGCGCCCGTTGACCGACGCCGGGGTCCCCGCCATAATACTTTCGGTTCACGCACGAATCCGCTGCCAGAGACAGCCGGTGCAAACGGGCATCGCCCGCGAGCTTAATGGGATATCCCGCCAGCCGAGGTGGTCGAGTAGATATGTCTTCTCGCCCCCGTCGCTCATGCAGCGCGGGGGCTTTCTTTTTGGACATGCCCCCGTCACGTCCTTGTGGCGGACCGTGCCCGGAAAGAATTCGAGGAGGTGTAATTCATGCCCCAGCAGTACAAAATCGACAAGGTTGCAGAGATCGAGTCCCGTATCGCCGAGAACGCCGGTCTGTTCGTCGTCAACTACAACGGTCTGACGGTTAAGCAGGCTCAGGAGCTGCGTCATCAGCTTCGCGAGTGCGGCGCCGAGATGAAGGTCTACAAGAACAACCTGGTCAAGATCGCTCTCAAGAACCAGGAGCAGCCCGAGATCGACGAGATCCTCGCCGGCCCCGTCGCTTATGTGTTCTACGAGACCGAGCCGGTCGAGGCCGCTAAGGCCCTTAAGGACTTCTCCGCTAAGTCCAAGGGCGTCCTTGAGATCAAGGGCGGTATCTCCGACGGCAAGGCCGTTTCCGCTGATGATGTTAAGGCTATCGCCGAGCTGCCCACCAAGGATCAGCTTCTCGGCCAGATCGCCGGTCTCATCTCCGGTTTCGCTCGCGACATCGCTGTCTGCGTCAACGGCGTTTCCTCTGGTCTCGCTCGTTCGATCCAGCAGGTCTCCGAGCAGAAGGCAGCCTAGTCGCTGTTTTCACCCGCGGCGGCAACGCCGCACCCCTGGCGCATTCGCGCCGTGTTTTAACTGATCTCCGTGCATCCGCACGGAAACCGAAAGGACTTAGAAATGGCTAAGCTTACCACCGATGAGATCATCGATGCTCTTAAGGAAATGACCCTTCTCGAGGCTTCCGAGCTCGTTAAGGCTATCGAGGACACCTTCGGCGTTTCCGCCGCTGCTCCTGCCGCTGTTGTCGCCGCTCCCGCTGCTGGCGCTGCTGAGGCCGAGGAGAAGACCGAGTTTGACGTCGTGCTCGAGGGCTTCGGCGACAACAAGATCCAGGTCATCAAGGCCGTCCGTGAGCTCACCAACCTTGGCCTGAAGGAGGCCAAGGAGGTCGTCGAGGGCGCTCCCAAGGCTGTTCTCGAGGGTGCCAAGAAGGAGGACGCCGAGGCTGCCAAGGAGAAGCTCGAGGCTGCTGGCGCTGCTGTCACCCTCAAGTAATCAGGCTTTCTCGCCAGATTTCTTTGCAGACGGGGTTCGCATTGCGAGCCCCGTCTTTTTTGTTTTTCGGTCCCTCGGCATCGGTTGCTCAAACTGCCATGTTCTGTGATTTGCGTCGTATCGGGTGCCCTGCCGTTGGGCAATAAAATTGCACCATTCGAGCAATAATTTGCGTTGACCTGCTGAAGAATTGTCTCTGCCTTGTAGCGACATATAGTTCCAGCGGTAAGATGCTTGGGTATCGCAATTTGGTCTGCGGCTGTGTGCCGCACGCATGGGGCGCTTTTGCGCCTGCGAAAGGATCTTTGAATAACATGAAGGCAATCATCCCCGCCGCCGGTCTTGGCACGCGTTTTCTGCCTGGCACCAAGTGCACGCCCAAAGAGATGCTGCCGGTGCTCGACAAGCCCGTCATTCAGTACGTCGTCGAGGAGGCACTCGACCCCGAGGAGGTCGACGACGCCATCATCGTTACCTCGCCCGGCAAGCCCGAGCTGCTGAACTACTTCCAGCCCGACCGTTCGCTCGAGAACCTGCTGCGCGAGCGCGGCAAGAACGCCTATGCCGATGCCGTCGCCCACGCTGGCGGTATGCCGGTCGACTTCCGTTATCAGTACGAGCCCAAGGGCCTCGGCCATGCTATTCGCTCTGCTGCCGACGCCGTGGCAGGGGAGAACTTCCTGGTTCTTCTGGGCGACTACGTTGTACCTAACCGCGACATTTGCGACAAGATGCTCGCCGTTTCCAAGGAGCACGGTGGCGCTTCGGTTATCGCCGTCGCTGCTTGCTCGCCCGAGGAAGTCAGCCGCTACGGCGTTATCGCCGGCGAGCGCGTCGGTTCGCTCGAGGGTGCCGAGGACGTTGCCGATGCCGAGCCGGGCGCTGTCTGGCGCATCGGCGGTCTGGTCGAGAAGCCCAACGTAGTCGCGGCTCCGTCCAACCTGTACATCGTCGGCCGTTATCTGCTGAGCCCGCTGGTCATGGACCTGCTCGCTGATCAGCAGGCCGGCAAGGGCGGCGAGATTCAGCTCACCGATGCCATGGCCCGTTCGCTCGACCGCGAGGCCATGTATGCAGTCGTCATCGACCCGCTGTCGGGCTACGACACCGGCACTCCCTCTGGCTGGATGGCCACCAACGCCCTCATGGCTGCAAGCGACCCCCGCTTTGCCGATGCCTTCTGGGACGCCATCGACGAGCGCGGCGGATTGATGCGCAAGTAAGCCTTCGGGCATCGACATTTACGGGCGCGGACTTCGGTTCGCGCCCGTTTTTTATAAGAGCTGCGATTGCCGGCTCCTGTTCACAGAAAATATATGAACAGATGTTCGATACACATACATCTACCTGCGTGTTTTCTGTCGAAAAACTTTGCTACTCCAAAAACTCAATCGCGTCAAGGCTTTTCTTGCCCAACGGTCGGTACCTGATAAACTATTAGGTTGCGATAACTGGCGAAGCTATGCCTCGCCAACCCACCGAGCATTTCCGTGAAGGAGGAAAAACCTGGTGACCTACGCATACACTGCCACTGAGCGCAAGCGCGTCAGCTTCGGGAAAATCCCGGAGGCCATGGAGCTCCCCAACCTTATCTCTGTTCAAAGGGAATCCTTTGAGCGTTTTAAGGACGAGGGCCTTCGTGAGGCGTTCAAGGAATCCAGCCCCATCCAGAGCCAGAACCATGTTCTCGAGGTTACCTTCGGCGAGCATCAGTTCGGCGACCCCGCGCACACCGTCGAGGAGTGCCGCGAGAAGGACATGACCTATCAGGCCCCGCTTCTGACCGACGTCCGTCTCACCAACAAGGAGACCGGCGAGATCAAGGAGCAGCTCGTCTTCATGGGCGACTTCCCCATGATGACCGATCAGGGCACCTTCATCATCAACGGTACCGAGCGTATCGTCGTCTCGCAGCTCGTCCGCTCCCCGGGCGTGTACTACAGCTCCGAGATGGATTCGGGCAAGCAGATCTACAAGGCCCAGATCATCCCGTCCCGCGGTGCCTGGCTTGAGTTTGAGGTCGACAAGCGCGACCAGCTCATGGTCTCCATCGACCGTAAGCGCAAGCAGAGCGCCACGATGTTCCTGCGCGCCCTTGGCATCGCCGTCACCAACGACGACATCATCGAGCTGCTCGGTAACTCCGATGTGATCAAGCGTACCCTGGAGCGCGACACCGCTCTCACTCGCGAGGACGCCCTCATCGAGATCTACCGTCGTCTGCGCCCGGGCGAGCCTCCCACCGTGGACGCTTCCCGCAGCCTGCTCGAGGGTCTGCTCTTTAACCCGCAGCGCTACGACCTGGCCCGCGTCGGTCGTTACAAGGTCAACAAGAAGCTCAACCTCACCACCGAGGAAGAGGTCACGGTGCTCACCGACGAGGATATCGTCGCGACGCTGCGCTACCTGCTGTCCCTCGCTGCCGGCGAGCAGGGTTTCAAGGTCGACGACATCGACCACTTCGGCAACCGCCGCATCCGTACCGTCGGCGAGCTCGTTGCCAACCAGTTCCGTATCGGCATGAGCCGTATGGAGCGCGTCGTCCGTGAGCGCATGAGCTCCCAGGACATCGACGAGATCACCCCGCAGTCGCTCATCAACATCCGCCCGATCGTGGCCTCCATCAAGGAGTTCTTCGGTTCCTCGCAGCTCTCGCAGTTCATGGACCAGGCGAACCCCCTGACCGGTCTGACCCACAAGCGCCGTCTGTCCGCACTCGGCCCTGGTGGTCTTGCCGGCCACAAGTCCGGCTCCAGCCGCCGCACCAACGTGCCGACGGCCGTCCGCGACGTTCACAACTCGCACTACAGCCGCATGTGCCCGATCGAGACCCCCGAAGGCCCCAACATCGGCCTGATCGGCTCGCTCGCCCTCTACGCCCGCGTCAACGAGTATGGCTTCATCGAGGCCCCGTTCCGTCGCGTCGAGAACGGCGTTGCCACCGATCAGATCGACTGGATGACCGCTGACGAGGAAGAGAAGCACGTCATCGCGCCGGCCAACACGCCGCTCGACCCCAAGACCAACGAGTTCATCACGACCGATGCCGAGGGCAAGATCGTCCGTCCGCACACCGTGATCGCCCGTACCCGCGACTTCGACGGCTCCTTCGGCGCTCCCGCCGACGTGCCCGTCGAGGACGTCGACTACATGGACGTCTCGCCGCGTCAGATGCTCTCCGTCGCAGCCACGCTGATCCCGTTCCTTGAGCACGACGACGCCAAGCGTACGCTGATGGGCGCTAACATGCAGCGTCAGGCCGTGCCGCTGGTTCACCCCGCCGCTCCCTATGTCGGTACCGGCATGGAGCGTCGCGCCGCCCTGGACTCCGGCGAGGTCACCCTGGCCAAGAACGCCGGCGAGGTCATCTTTGCCGACGCCGCCAAGATCATCGTTAAGCATGCCGGCGGCATGGACGAGTATCACCTGGCCAAGTACCAGCGCTCCAACCAGTCCACCTGCATCAACCACCGCCCGCTCGTGCGCGTCGGTGACACCGTTGAGCAGGGCGAGCCCCTTGCCGACGGTCCTTCGACTGATCATGGCGAGCTCGCACTGGGTCAGAACCTCACCGTGGCCTACATGCCGTGGGAAGGCTTTAACTACGAGGACGGTATCGTCGTGTCCGAGCGCCTGGTGGCCGAGGACCTGCTGACGACCATCAACATCACCCGCCACGAGATTGACGCCCGCGACACCAAGCTCGGCCCCGAGGAGATCACCCGCGAGATCCCGAACCTCTCCGAGGACATGCTTGCCAACCTCGACGAGGACGGCATCATCCGCATCGGTGCCGAGGTCGGCCCTGGCGACATCCTGGTCGGCAAGGTCACGCCTAAGGGCGAGAGCGCTCTGACCGCCGAGGAGCGCCTGCTGCGCGCCATCTTCGGTGCCAAGGCCCACGATGTCCGCGACACCTCCCTTAAGATGCCTCACGGCGCTTACGGCCGCGTCATCGACGTCGTCCGCTTTAGCCGCGAGAACGGCGACGACCTGGCCCCCGGCGTCAACGAGCAGGTGCGCGTCTACGTCGCCCAGCGTCGTAAGATCCAGCAGGGCGATAAGATCGCCGGCCGCCACGGCAACAAGGGTGTTATCTGTAACGTTCTGCCGGTCGAGGACATGCCCTACATGGCTGACGGTACCCCGATCGACGTTATCCTCAACCCGCTGGGCGTTCCTTCGCGTATGAACGTCGGCCAGCTGCTCGAGTGCCACCTTGGCTGGGCTGCTGCCTGCGGTTGGGATACCGAGCAGGCCGACTCCGACAAGTACGTCCCCGGTCCGTTCTTCACCGCCACGCCCGTCTTCGACGGCGCCAAGGAGGACGAGATCGCCGAGGTCATCCGTCGTGCCAACAAGAACATGCTCAACAAGGCCACCGCTGCCTTTGGCGATCACATGCGCCCCGAGTTCGTCACCCAGCTTGACGAGCGCGGCAAGACCCGTCTGTTCGACGGTCGCACCGGCGAGGAGTTCCGCGAGCCCATTACCGTGGGTACGTCCTACATCCTCAAGCTCGGCCACATGGTCGACGACAAGATCCATGCCCGTTCGACCGGCCCTTACAGCCTGGTTACCCAGCAGCCTCTGGGCGGCAAGGCCCAGTTCGGCGGCCAGCGCTTCGGCGAGA
>URNQ01000071.1 GCA_900549245.1 uncultured Collinsella sp. | reverse complement strand
GTGAGGGCGGGAGTTGCCGGGCCCCGTGGAGCCAATGATGCCGAGCATCTGGCCGGCGTGCGTGGTGAAGTTCACGCCGCTAATGACGTCGGCGCGGGCATCGGGGTACTGGAAGCTCACGTCGCGGAAGGTGAGCTCACCGCGCGGCGCGCTGGCTGCGGGCAGTTTGGGCGAGGCAGGGTCGTTGATGCTCGTGGGGCAGGTGATGACCTCTTCCACGCGCTCGGCTGCGACCTCGGCGCGGGGCAGGATGACCGAAACCATGGTGAGGATCATAAACGCCATGACGATCTGCATGGTATAGGAGATAAACGCCATCATGTTGCCGACCTGCATCACGCCGTCGGACACGCCCTGCGCGCCAAACCAGACGATAAGCACGGTGATGCAGTTCATGACGAGCATCATGAGCGGCATCATAAAGCTCATGGCTCGGTTGGTGTAGAGCTGCGTGGTCATCAGGTCGAGCGAAGCCTTGTCAAAACGCTCGAGCTCATGCTCCTCGCGGTTGAACGAGCGGATAGGCATAAGGCCGTCGAGCAGCTCGCGGGCGGTAAGGTTCACGCGGTCCACAAAGCTCTGCATCTTTTTGAACTTGGGCATGGTGAGGCCCATAAGCACGCCGACGACGGCCGAAACCGCGATGATGGCCACGGCGATGGTCCACTCCAGGCCGGTATGGTTGGCCAGGACGCGCATGACGGCGACGATGCCCATGACGGGGGCCATCAGACACATGCGGATAAACAGGGTTGCCGCCATCTGAATCTGCTGAATGTCGTTGGTGCAGCGGGTGATGAGCGAGGCCTGGCTAAATTTGCCCACCTCGGCCGGCGAAAAGTGCATGACCTTGTTGAAGGTCTCGCGGCGCAGGTCGCGGGCAATGGAGCAGGCGGTGCGCGAAGCCACGGCGCCGGTCAGGATGGTGGCGACAAGCGAGATCAGGCACAGACCAAACATCGTGGTCGCCATGCGGCCCAGGTAGGCGTTCTGCACGTCGGCGGGGGCGATACCCTGCGCCTTGTACTCGTCTTGCACATAGCTCACGGCGCGTTGGGTCACGATGGAGCCCGACATGGAGCCCATTTTGTCCGCCATTTCATTGGCGCCCTCGACGAGCTTGCTTTGGTCTACCAGACCGCCCTCGATGCCCAGACGCAGGCTCTTCATGGTGATCTTACCGCCGTCGGCATCAATCTGCTTTTGCATGTTCTGCGCCGCTGCGGCCTTCTGCTGCATCTCGGCGAGCTGCTCGGGCGTCATCGCTGCCATTTGCTCGGGGGTGGGCATGGCCTGGGCAGCGTTACTGTCTTTCTCGCTGGACGAGCCCATCATGTCGCCCATGGAGTTGGCGTCAATGCCCTGGTTGAGCGAAAGAACGACAGTCTCGGGCAGGCTCATAATGTCGGCAATCTTGCCTCCATCGGCACGCTCTTCCTCGGTGCCCTTGTACGTTCGAATGCCGTTTTTGTCAGCCTTGCCAAACGCAGCCTCCACAGCCTTGGCGTCCTTGGCGCTCATAAAGAGTTCGAGGTCGTCGAGCGATTCGGCGCGGATGGTGTCGGGCACGGGCGAGGCGATGCCGCCTTGCTGCACGCCCACGTCGACAATGTCGCTCATATAGGTAGGCAGCGCCAGATCGGCGTTGCAGCTGATTACGATAAGCACGATAGCTGCGAACAGTGCCAGGACATGCTTTTTAAAGAGCTTGAGAATCCTCACTTGGCATTTCTCCTTTCTTGATTGCAGTCGATAATTTCGTTGAGACGCCTTAGAAGGCGCACCATCTCTTGGGTATCTGTTTCGCCGAGCTGCTCGAGGAAGGTCGCGGTGCGCTCCTCGAATTCCCGACGTTTGATTTCGAGATTCTGGAATCCCTTGTCGGTCATCGTGACGTGTACACGACGACGGTCGGTCTTTGAGTGCTCGCGCTCGACCCAGCCCTTGGCTTCGAGAGTGCGTAAGATATTGGCGATGCGGGCACTCGAGACCCAGGCGCGATTTGCGAGTTCGCTCGGCGTGAGCGAACCGCCAGCGAGCATGAGGGCGCGCATGACAGCCATCTCGCCGCCGAGAGCTTTGTCCGCAGAGCGTGAAATGCGATGATGCATGCTGCCAAACTCAGTTAAGAGCTGACGCCCAAGCTCATGGAAATCGGTATCTTCCACCGAAAACCCCTAACACTAGAAACTATTTTCGGTGAAAGATGATACCCGCATATTTGGGCCTCATGCAGTGGGCAATATAAAGAGCGCATAAAGACTTAAAATCATTCAATTGCTGAAGCGTTTCAAAGAACTATTATGCCCGCGGTTAGGCGAGGGGCTGTCACCACCATGACGACTGGGACTCATATAATCGCCACGTGCGATGCTCCAACTTCCCGCAAGGAGACACCTTATATAAAGGGGGATGGAGTCATGGCATTTGACTTCACGGGCAAGACCGCGATTGTCACGGGTGGCACTCAGGGCATTGGCCTCGAGATCGCCAAGGGCATCGTCGCGGGCGGCGGACACGTCGCGCTCATCGCAAGGAACTCTGCTAAGGGCGAGGCCGCTGTGGCCGAGCTTGGCGAGGGCAACAAGTTCTATCAGCTCGATGTCGCCGATGCGCCCAAGGCGCGCGAGACCGTCGAGCAGATTTTTACGGACCTGCCGCAAACCAACATCCTGATCAACTGCGCTGGCGTCATCAGCACCAAGAAGTTTGACGAGATCGACGACACCGAGTGGCGCCGTACCATCGACATCAACCTCAACGGCACCTTTACCATGATGAACGCCGTGTACCCGCACTTTAAGGCGGCACATGCCGGCACTATCGTCAACGTGAGCTCCGTTGCTGGCAAGATCGGCGGCGGCCTGCTCGGCACCGCTGCTTACGCGAGCTCCAAGGCCGGTGTTAACGGTCTAACCAAGGCAGTCGCCAAGGAAGGCGGCAAGTTCGGCGTCCGCTGCAACGCCGTGTGCCCGTCGCTCACGTTGACCGATATGACCTCGATTCTCTCTGACGAGAACTCTCAGCGCATCATCAACGGTATTCCTCTGGGCCGCGCCGCTCAGGCCAGCGAGCCTGCGCAGATGGTGCTGTTCTTCGCTTCCGACCTCGCCAGCTTCGTGAACGGCGAGATTGGTGACTGCGACGGCGGCATCGTCCTGGACGGGTAATACCCCACGACGATTGTTCGGCGACGGCTCCTGCGACTCGGGACCGTCGCCTTCTTTCTGACAAAGGCGCGTGCGGCTACGATTCGCATGCATCCAAAGGAGATATATATGAGTGAATTGACTGCGGTGGAGGCGCCGGCGGCAAAGGAGCCGTTCTTTAAGATGTCCTCCATCCCGGGTGCCAATATTTTGGTGCCGCTTTTGTTGGGCTGTCTGCTCAACACGCTGTTCCCTGACCTGTTCAAAACGCTCGGCAGCTTTACGCTCGGCATGACCCAGCAGGGCGCAGGCCCGCTTGTTGGCGCTTTTTTGCTCATCGTCGGTACGACGATTTCGTTTAAGAGCGCTCCTGCCGCCGCTGCCCGCGGCGCCATCATCATCGCCGTCAAGCAGATCGTGGTCGTTGCCGTGTCGCTGCTCATCCTTTATGTGTTCAACGACAACCTGTTTGGTATCTCGGCCATGGTGATGCTGGCCGCTTGCACGGGTGCGAACAACGCTATGTACGCTGGTCTGATGGGCACCATGGGCAATGAGGCCGAGCGTGGCGCTGTCGCAATCACCACGCTCGTTGTCGGCCCTCCGGTCACGATGATCGTGCTCGGCGCTGCCGGCCTTGACGGCGCGGAGCGGCTGGTCGCTCGTGGGTCCCATCCTGCCGATCGTCGTCGGCATTATTCTGGGTAACCTCTTCCCGAGCTTTAAGAAGATGATGGCACCGGCACTTTCCGCCATCATCGTGCTCGTCTTCTTTGCCATGGGCTCGACCATGACTTTTGGCCAGCTTATCAACGGCGGTCTTCCCGGCATCCTGCTCGGCGTGATCTGCTCGGTGGTCTTTGCAATTCCCGTCATCGCGGTCGATAAGCTCACGGGCGGTACGGGTGTCGCAGGTGCGGCCATTTCGAGCTGCGCCGGAGCCAATGTGGCCACGCCCGCTGCCATGGCAAGCGTCAATGGGGCCATGTACGGTGGCGCCGGGCTCGCGACGGCTACGGCACAGGTTGCTGCCTGCGCAATCGTGACGGCTATTTTGACCCCGCTGGTCACCAGCTGGTGCTACAAGCATTTTGAGGGCCAGGGCAACGGCGATAGCAAGGCAACGACCGACAAGGCCGCCGCAGCCGCCTAATGCCAAGCGGCAATCAAAGCTAAAAACTAGCTACGCCACAGGGCGGCCACGGGGGATTCCGTGGCCGCCCTGCAGTTTCTGTAGGGTCTCTGGGACACTTTACCCTGCTAAAGCTGGCATAACAGCTAGAGCGAAGGTCGTACAAAGGCAAGGAAAAATAACATACAAATCGGTGAACGGTAGTTGTTCGCGCTCGCATTTCCTGCGGGTTTGTAAAAAACGCCCTTATGATATAAAAAAAGAAACATATAACAGCCCAGATGGAGAGGGTCGCTATGTTATCCTTCTCAAACGGGTGAAATCTTGGGTTTTGGGTTGTAGTTCCAAGGTGGATAAACGTTTTCCCTGCACCAACGTGTGGTGAAGAACGGAAGAAGCCGGTAGTGCAAGCCGAACATTCAAGAATTCAATAAGCAGCGGTGTGAGAGAGCGCCGCATTACACGTAACTAGGAGCGTGGTTACACAATGCAGGAGGCATGGGAAGGCTTCAAGGAAGGCATCTGGACGGGAGAGGTTGACGTCCGAGACTTCATCCAGAAGAACTACACCCCCTACGAGGGCGACGAGTCGTTCCTCGCCGGCCCGACCGAGCGTACCAAGGAGCTGTGGGGCGAGGTTCTCGACCTGCTGCTTAAGGAGCGTGAGCAGGGCGGTGTCCTCGATATGGACACCAAGACCGTCACGGGTATCGTGAGCCACCCCGCTGGCTACATCGATAACGCCCACCGCGAGAAGGAGACCATCGTCGGCCTCCAGACCGACAAGCCGCTCAAGCGCGCTCTGCACGTCAACGGTGGTATCCGCATCGCTTGCCAGGCTGCCAGCCAGCACGGCTACAAGGTCGACGAGAACGTTGTCGAGCGCTACACCTTCGAGCGCAAGACCCACAACGCCGGCGTCTTCGATGTCTACACCCCCGAGATGCGTGCTTGCCGCTCGGCTCACATCATCACCGGTCTGCCCGATGGCTATGGCCGCGGCCGCATCATCGGCGACTACCGTCGTGTTGCCCTGTACGGCGTCGACTACCTGATCAAGGACAAGGAGGCCCAGAAGGCTTCCACCCCGACGGTCATGACCGCCGACAACATCCGCGATCGTGAGGAGCTGCAGGAGCAGATTCGCGCCCTCGGCGAGCTCAAGATGATGGCCGAGACCTATGGTTTCGATATTTCCAACCCTGCTACCAACACGCAGGAGGCCATCCAGTGGATGTACTTCGCCTACCTCGCTGCCGTTAAGGAGCAGAACGGCGCCGCTATGTCCATCGGCCGTACCTCCACGTTCATCGACATATACGCTGAGCGCGACCTTGCCAACGGTACCTTCACCGAGGAGCAGATCCAGGAGTTCGTGGATCACTTCATCATGAAGCTCCGCATGGTCAAGTTTGCCCGTACCCCCGAGTACCAGGCCCTGTTCACCGGCGATCCGCAGTGGGTCACCGAGTCCATCGGCGGCATGGGTGTTGACGGCCGTACGCTCGTTACCAAGATGAGCTACCGCTACCTGCACACGCTCGAGAACATGGGCACCAGCCCCGAGCCCAACATGACCATTCTGTGGTCGACCCGTCTGCCCGAGAACTTCAAGAAGTTCTGCGCCAAGACTTCTGTCGCCAGCTCCTCGATCCAGTACGAGAACGACGACCTCATGCGCGTTTACCACGGCGACGACTACGGCATCGCCTGCTGCGTGTCCTCCATGCGCATTGGCAAGGAGATGCAGTTCTTCGGCGCCCGTGCCAACCTGGCCAAGTGCCTGCTGTACGCACTCAACGGCGGTGTTGACGAGGTCTCCAAGAAGCAGGTCGGCCCCAAGTACCGCGCCGTCGAGGGCGATACGCTCGATTACGACGACGTTGTGGCCAAGTACAACGACATGATGAAGTGGCTCGCTGGCGTGTACGTCAACTCGCTGAACATCATTCACTACATGCACGACAAGTATTGCTACGAGCGCATCCAGATGGCTCTGCACGACAAGCACGTGCACCGCTGGTTCGCTACGGGCATCGCTGGCCTTTCCGTCGTGGCTGACTCCCTGTCCGCCATCAAGTACGCTAAGGTCCACCCCGTCCGTGATGAGAACGGCATCATCGTCGACTTCGAGACCGAGGGCGAGTTCCCCAAGTACGGTAACGACGACGACCGCGTCGACCAGATCGCTCACGACGTTGTGCACCAGTTCATGGAGTACATCCGCATGAACGACACCTACCGCAACTCCGTGCCCACGACCTCGGTTCTGACCATTACCTCCAACGTCGTGTACGGTAAGAAGACCGGCTCCACGCCCGACGGCCGCAAGGCTGGCCAGCCGTTCGCCCCGGGTGCTAACCCCATGCACAAGCGTGATAGCCACGGCGCCATCGCTTCGCTGTCTTCGGTTTCCAAGCTCCCGTTCCGCGATGCTCAGGACGGCATCTCCAACACCTTCTCCATCATCCCGGGTGCGCTCGGCAAGGAGGACCAGGTGTTCTTTGGCGATATCGACCTTGATCAGCTGGGCGAGTAACTATTGTTAGTGCTATACTAACAATAACGATTACTGATTAGCGCGCCGGTTTCGGCCGGCGCCTATCGATCGAAGGAGACACATTATGAAGGTTTCTGAAGTTTCCGAGACTCAGGCCGATAACCTGGTCCACATGCTCGACGCTTACGCCGAGAAGGGTGGCCATCACCTGAACATCAACGTCTTCAACCGTGAGACGTTGCTCGATGCTCAGGCTCACCCCGAGAAGTACCCGCAGCTGACCATCCGCGTTTCCGGCTATGCCGTGAACTTCCACACGCTCACCAAGGAGCAGCAGGACGAGGTCATTTCGCGTACCTTCCACGACAAGTTCTAAAGGGGTTTAACTCCCGCAGGATCGCCGGGCCGCTTTGGGTTACTTTCCAAAACGTCCTCGGACATGCAAAGGGCTCCGCTGCGCGCTTCGCGCGGCGGAGCCCTTTGCGTCCTGCGGAAATGTTTTGGAAAGTAACCCAAAGCGGCCCGGCGGGGGTCCTGTGTAGTCACCCTTTAGGCGGAACTCTCCTAATTATTTGGATGAGTCGTTTACTTACTTGTGCTGTTACCGTCTTCCCGCTGTTGTTGGGGTATGCTTTGTTCGTATGTAAACGTTTGACATGTTGATGGGGGAGGGTGCTATGGCTCGCGAGGGCGCTCGTTCTAAGGATTCTGCTAAGCCTGGCATCAAGGAAGTTGCAGCGGTGGCGGGGGTTTCGCCTACTACGGTATCTCGCGTGCTTAATAATCGCGGCTATATTAGCCAAGAGACCCGCGATAAGGTCCATGCCGCGATGGAGCGCATCAACTATACGCCCAACGATATCGCCCGTGCCATGCTCAACGGTCGCCTGAATCTTATCGGTATGATCGTTCCCTTTGTGAGCAGCCCGTTCCATGCTCAGGTTGTGCAGGCGGTCGAGCGCACGTTAGCGGAAAACGGCTTTAAGATGTTGCTGTGCAACAGCGCCAATCGACCCGATCTTGAGCGTTCCTATATTGACATGCTCCGCCGCAATATGGTCGACGGCGTCATCGTCAACTCCCTCAATATCGGTGCCGAGGCATATGCCGAGATGGGCTTGAGCCTGGTTGGCATCGACTGCGATCTTGGCGAGGGCTCTGTCCAGATTGCAAGTGACAGCTATGGCATTGGCGAGCTCGCCACGCGCCGTCTGATTGATGACGGCTGCAGGCGTATCCTGTGCCTGCGCAGCCTGCTTCATC
>URNQ01000070.1 GCA_900549245.1 uncultured Collinsella sp. | reverse complement strand
CCCGCCGGGGCTACGTCTACGGCGGCACGACGCCGGCGGGAAACCCCCGGAAGTACTGGACGTACGGCTTCCTCAGGTGGCTCGACAAGGTGCGGCCCGCCGACGACGGCGGCATCCGGGCGCTGGCGGCGCTGAGGAACGAGGTCGAGGCGGCCGACGAGACGAGGGAGGCCCTCCTCGCCGAGTACAGGGCCGCCGTCGCGGCGGGGCCCCCCCCCGCCCCGGGCTTGGGCTGGGCCCCCTCTCGGCCGAGGTCGAGGCGCTCCAGTCCATCAAGGGGTGCGGGTTCGTGCTCGCCGCCGCCTTCGCGTCCGAGGTCGGCGACTTCTCGAGGTTCCGCTCCGGCAGGCAGGTGACGGCCTACTTCGGCCTCGCCCCGAAGCAGAGGTCGAGCGCCGACTCCGTGCGACTCGGCGGAATCAGCGGGGCCGGCAACGCGCTCGTCAGGAGGCTGGCGGTCGAGGGGTCCTGGCGCTACGCCCAGGCCGGGCACCAGCCCAAGCTGATGCCCAAGGGCTCCGGAGTCCCGCTCGAGATAAGGATGCACGGGAGGAAGGGGTCCGAGCGCCTGCTCCGGCGACGCGAGGAGATGCTCGAGAGGGGCATGCCCCAGGCGAAGGCGAACGCCGCCACCGCCGCCGAGCTCGTGAGGTGGCTGTGGGCCCTCGGCATGATGTGCCGGGAGGCCGGCGAATAGACATAGCCCCCGTCCCGGCGAGCCGGGCAGCCTTCGGGGATACCCCCGTTCTCGCTGTGCGCGCGGCGGTCGCCGCATTCGCGTCGACAGACTTGGGGACCCCCCGCCGAAGGAGAGGATTGCGGGCCGCCGGAGCGGTATCCGCGGATATGAGACTGAGCCGAAGGCGTCGACGACATGCCGGGGGCGGACCGGGACGGGTTCAACGGCAGGCCCCGCCGACCGATTGCAAGCGGTCGGCGGGGCCATTGTGGCTCTTGACAGCGGATTGGGTCATATGAGCGAGCGGGTCGCATTTGAGACAAGGTGACGTGAAACGAAAGGGCGCTGACCTTCTGGTCGCGCCCTTGAAGTTGAACGTCAGATTGTCCAAATGCGGCCCGCGCAGCGTCGAGCAGTTACGGCGTTTGGTAAAACGCCGTAACTAACGAGCTCCGTACTGCTCGTAGTAGGCGTCGATAGCGGCCTTGAGCTCGTCGTCGATGACGACTTTGCCGTCGATCTCGTGGTTGTAGAGGGTCTCGACGACCTCGGCCATGGAGACGATGCTCGCGACGGGGAAACCGTACTTGGCCTCGATCTCCTTCTGCGCGGTGGTCACGCCACCCTTGCCGACCTCCATACGGTTGAGGGACACGATGAGGCCCTTGATCTCGACATCGGCAGCAGCCTTGACCTTGGGATAGGTCTCGTCGATGGACTTACCGCTGGTGGTGACGTCCTCGACCATGACCACGCGGTCGCCGTCCTGGGGCTCGTAGCCCAGCAGGTTGCCCTTGTCGGCGCCGTGGTCCTTGGCCTCCTTGCGATCGCAGCAGTACTTGACCTCCTTGCCGTACAGCTCGTGGTAGGCAATTGCGGTCACGACGGCCAGCGGAATACCCTTGTAGGCCGGTCCAAACAGCACGTCAAAGTCGTCGCCAAAGTTATCGTGGATGGCCTGGGCGTAATACTCGCCCAGCTTCTTGAGCTGATAGCCCGTCACGTAGGCGCCGGCGTTCATAAAGAACGGGGACTGACGGCCGCTCTTGAGCGTAAAGCTGCCGAACTTAAGGACGTCGGACTCGACCATGAACTTGATGAACTCTTGCTTGTAAGCCTCCATGCGGGCTCCTCTCGTAATCGCGTACGTGCCTTCCAGTTTAGCGCAGGCAGGGCGCGTTGCGGGCGCGCTTTGGAGCCTCAGCATTCTGTAAAGGCTTTGTCAGGAGCAATGGTTTTCCAAACAAAGGGGTTGACACGACAAACCCCCTCATCAAGAATACGGGCGGATTGTAACGGGTACGAGATACCCAAAGCGCGCCGCGCCCGGCCTTAAGGAGGTGTGCCATGGAAGGCAGTCATAGTCGAAAAACCTGCATGTCGCCCTCGGCACGCCGCGAGGATTCCGCGCACGCATAAGCGCCAACAGCCGATCGTCAAAACCACCACAAAGGTGCCTGTCCCTTCGTGGTGGTTCGAAAGCATGACGTGAGCGACATCTAGGTTTTTTGAAGCACATACGACACGTACGCTAACTCCCTTCAACAAGGAGGACCCTATGCTGATGCTCAAAACCGCCACGGTACTCGAAGCCATCTCCAAGCGCCGCCGCACGGCGCGCCCCGCCGCTCATACCGGCATGTCCAAGAACACCATATTCGCCGCCACCCATAGCGCCGAGGATGCCCTCGTGCTGCTCGACGCCACAGCCGACGGCCTCACCGCCGAGCACGCCGCCGAGCGCCTGAGCGCCGTCGGCCCCAACACCATCGAAGCGCCGACCAAGACGCTCGCCCGCCGCATCGCCGACGCGTTCGTCGATCCCTTCGCTGGCATCCTCGCCGCCCTCGCACTGGTCTCGCTCTACATCGACGTGCTCGCCGTGCCCGAGCTGCAGCGTGACCCCTCCACGGTCATCGTCATCGGCATCATGCTGCTGGTATCGGGCGGCATGAAGTTTATCCAGGAAGCCCGCAGCGGCAATGCGGCCGAGGCCCTTAAGGACCTGGTCTCCAACACCTGCTGTGCCCTGCGCGACGGCGAGCGCGTCGAGATCCCCTTCGACGAGCTCGTCCCCGGCGATGTAATCCGCCTCTCTGCCGGCGACATGGTGCCGGCAGATGCCCGCATCATCACCGCGCGCGACCTGTTTGTGATCGAGTCCGCACTCACCGGCGAGAGCGAAGCCGTCGAGAAGACCGCTGCCATCACCGTCGTCGAGGGTGCCGACGGCTCCGCGCTACCACTCTCTGCCTGCAAGAACATCGTCTTTACCGGCACCTCCGTGCAAAACGGCACCGCCATGGCGCTTGTCGTTGCCACCGGCTCGGACACCTACCTGGGCGGCATCGCCAAGATGCTCAACGGGCGCGGCGAGAAGAGCGCGTTTGACCGCGGCGTCTCGAGCGTCTCCATGCTGCTCGTGCGCCTCATGCTCGTTATGGCGCCGGCGGTCTTTGCCATCAACGCCGCCACCAAGGGCAACGTCATCGATGCGCTGTTGTTCGCCACGAGCGTGGCCGTGGGCATCACGCCGCAGATGCTTCCCGTCATCGTGACCACGAGCCTGTCGCAGGGCGCCAAGGACCTCGCCCGCCGCCAGGTTATCGTCAAGGAGCTACCGGCGATCCAAAACCTCGGCGCGATGGACGTCCTGTGCTGCGACAAGACCGGCACCCTCACCGAAGACCGCATCGTGCTCGAGCGCTACCTCAACACCGACGGCAACGAGGATGCGCGCGTGCTGCGCCATGCGTTTTTGAACAGCTTCTTCCAGACCGGCCTCAAAAACCTTATCGACCTGGCCGTCATCGACCGTGCCGATGTGACGCCCTCGACCGTCGTGCCCGATTCTATGCTGGGCCAGAGCCTGCGCGACCGCTATACCAAGGTCGACGAGGTGCCCTTCGATTTCTCGCGCCGTCGCCTGAGCGTAGTTGTCGCCGACGCCCAGGGCAAAACCCAGATGGTCACCAAGGGGGCTGCCGAGGAAATGCTCGAGATCTGCTCCTTTGTCGAAGTCGATGGTGCCGCCCAGCCGCTCACCGAAGATAAGCTCGCCCAGATTCGCCAGCAGGTCGCCGGGCTCAATGCCGAGGGCCTGCGCGTGATTGCCGTGGCGCAGAAAACCAATCCGCGCTGCGTGGGCGAGTTTGGCATCGCCGACGAATGCGACATGGTGTTGATGGGCTTTTTGGCCTTCCTCGATCCGCCCAAGGCGAGTGCCGCGGGCGCCGTCGCCACGCTCGAGGCCAAGGGTGTGGCGGTCAAGGTCCTGACCGGCGACAACGACCGCGTTGCCGCCACCGTCTGCGAACAGATCGGTATCGACGCGAGCAACGTCTTGCTCGGCTCCGAGATCGATGCGCTCGATGACGCCGAACTTGCCGAGCGCGCCGAGCACACCCACCTCTTCGCCAAGCTCTCGCCGCTGCAGAAGGCGCGTCTGGTGCGCGTCATGCGCGAGCTGCTCGGCCACACCGTGGGCTTTATGGGCGATGGCATCAACGACGCCGCCGCCATGCGTGCGAGCGACTGCGGCATCTCGGTCGATTCGGCCGTCGACATCGCCAAGGAATCCGCCGACATCATCTTGCTCCAGAAAGACCTGGGCGTGCTCGAGCGCGGCATCATCGAAGGCCGCCGCACCTACGGCAACCTGCTCAAGTACCTCAAGACCACGGTGAGCTCCAACTTTGGCAACGTGCTATCCGTGACCGTCGCGAGCCTGTTCTTGCCATTCTTGCCCATGAGCGCTCTGCAGTTGGTGCTGCTGTCGCTGGTCTACGAGATCGTGTGCATCGCGCTGCCGTGGGACACCGTCGATGACGCCTGGACTGCCCGTCCGCGCGCCTGGGATGCCGCGTCCATTAAGGGCTTTATGCTCGAGTTGGGTCCCGTGAGCTCACTGTTTGATATCGTGACTTTCGCCGCGCTCTTCTTTGTGGTGTGCCCCGCCGCCGTGGGCGCAAGCTGGGCAGAGCTTGCCGCTATAGGCGACGTCGCAGGCATGGCGGCCTTTACGGCGCTCTTCCAGAGCGGTTGGTTTGTCGAGTCCATGTGGTCGCAGACGCTCGTGGTCCACATGCTGCGCGCCCCTGCCGAGCCCGCGCGACCACGCCGCGCCCGCGCTGTGCGTCCTCACCGTGCTGGGCCTGGCGCTCGTCACCTGGCTGCCGACAAGCCCCATCACCGATGCGCTGGGCCTCATGCCGCTGCCGCCGAGCTTCTTCGCGCTGCTCATCGGCATTGTCGCCGCCTACATCGCGCTCACCCAACTGGCCAAGCGCCGCTACATCGCCCGCCACGGCGAGCTGCTGTAGCAAGCAGACGGAAAACACCCTGCCAGTTGCCGTTGCCTCTGCCGCCACCGATGCCGCTGCCTCTGCCGCTGTCGCAGTCTATCCCCTCAGCAGTTGCGGTGAAATAGTTCCCGCTTAAAGCCCCGTGACTTTAATTTAGGGACTATTCCACCGCAACTTATTGGGGGATTAGCTAGTCCTTGGGTGTCCAGGACCAGAAGAAGTTGATAAGGGCCACACGCGAAGCGGTGTCGGTCTTTTTGTTGATCAAGGAAATGTGGCGGTAGAGCGTGGAGCGCGAGAGGAAAAGCGTTGTGGCGATGTCCTGGACGCTCTGGTCCGAAACGACCAAGACCTCAAGCATATCGCGCTCGTGCCTTGTAAGCCCAAAGGTGACGACGAAGGCATCGAGGCGTTCATCGGACGTGGGCTCCGCGGCCTCCACCACTCATTTAAGCACCACTCATTTAAGTACGTCCCCAATGAGTGCCCAATGACTACCCGCGGCAAGGGTGTCCCTATGTGCCGGATGAAAAATGGGCCATGTGTCCCAGTTGTGGAGACTCGTTGAGCCGTCTGGGTATCGTGAAAGGCTGCGCACTCCCCCATCATCAAAAGTGACACACGCTACCAGTTGATGGGAGGCAGCCATGGGCTTCTTTGACAAGATGTTCGAGAAGAAAGAGTGCGCGATTTGCGGTACCGAGCTGGGACTTCTAGGTAAGACAAAAATCAATGAAGGCTACCTGTGCAAAGAGTGCGCCGGCAAGCTCTCCCCCTACTTTCACGGCTATCGCTCCAGCACCGCGGACGATATCCGCGAGCAGCTCGCCTACCGCGAGGCCAATGCCGAGCGCTTGGCGTCGTTCAACCCCACGCGCACGCTTTCTGCCGGGCGCACCAACATCATGCTCGATGAGGACGCGGGCCTGCTGATCATCACCTCGCAGAGCCGCTGGCGCGACGCCAATCCCGACATCATCGAGTTCTCGCAGGTACTCGGCTGCGATATGGATATCGACGAGCATCGCACCGAAATCTATCGCGAGACCAAGGACGGCGAGCGCGAGAGCTACAATCCGCCGCGCTACGACCTGGATTACGACTTTAATCTGACCATTCACGTCAACACGCCGTACTTTACCGAGATCAACCTGCGCGTGAACGACTCCACCATCGATCAGCGCGGCTCCATCGAATACCGCGAGGCCAAGCGCCAGGCAACCGAGGTCCGCGACGCGCTGGTGCAGCTGCGCCAGGAGACGCGCGACAGCGTCGTGGCCGCCAAGGCCCCCAAGCCCGCGGTGCCCTGCCCCTTCTGCGGAGCCGCCACCATTCCCGATGCCAGTGGGCGCTGCGAATACTGCGGCGGCGCCATCGGCGCATAGCCTCCGGCACGGAAAGGACCGATCATGGCCTTCGAGAGCGTTAACTATCAGTGCCCTGCCTGCGGTGGCCCCCTGCATTTTGCCAGCGCCGAGCAAAAGCTTGTCTGCGACTACTGTGACTCACGCTTTGAAGTCGAAGAAGTCGAGGCCCTCTATCGCGAGCGCCAGGACAAGGCAGATGCCAAAGCCGATGCCGCAGCCGCCGCTCCCAAACCTGCTGCCGACGATGCCGTGCAGGAGCTCGCCCAAAACGCCGGCTACATCTGCTCGTCGTGCGGCGCCGAGCTCGTGTCCGACGGCACCGTCGCCGTCACCACCTGCCCGTACTGCGGCAACTCCGCCGTGGCGCCCGGCCAGCTCTCTGGCGACTTCTCGCCCGACCTGGTGATTCCGTTTAAGCTCGGGCGCGACGACGTCACGGCCGCACTCAAGGAACACTACAAGGGCAAGATCTTGCTGCCCAAGAGCTTTGTCACCGGCAACCACATCGACGAGGTCCAAGGTGTCTACGTGCCGTTTTGGCTCTACGGCGCCCGCGTTGACGGCGAAGTGTATTTTGACGCGACCAACGAGACCGTGACCGAGGAATCCGATCGCACCGTCACGACCACCGACCACTACGATGCCTATCGCAAGGGCAATATCTCGTTTAAGCGCGTGCCCGTCGACGGATCGTCCAAGATGCCCGACGGCCACATGGACGCCATCGAGCCGTTTGACTACGACGCGCTGCGTCCGTTCTCGGTCGCATATATGCCCGGCTACATCGCCAACCGTTACGACGAGGACTGCGAGACCTGCAAGGCGCGCGCCGAGCGCCGTATGGAAGAAAGCACGATCTCGGCCCTGCGCGAGACTGTCGTCGACGAATACGACGATGCCACGGTCGAAAGCAAGCAGCTCGACTACACCTGGGAAGACAGCGACTACGCCCTGTTCCCCGTCTGGATGCTCTCCACCTCGTGGAACGGCAAGAGCTACCTGTTTGCCATGAACGGCCAGACCGGCCGCTTGGTCGGCGAGCTCCCCTGCTCCAAGCCCAAGCTCGCTATTGCCTCGGTGCTGTTCTTTGTGATCGGATTTGTCCTCTCCCAGATTCTCTTTATGGGCGAGAACGCCTTCGATCCGGATTACCTCGCCTTTGATATCGAGGGCATCCTCATCAACATCATCGCGCCGCTGATCATCGTGATTATCGGAGACGTGCTACTGGTAGGCCAGCTCAAGACGGCCAACGAGGCCACCCACGCCGACGAGTACTGCGGCGAGCTCGACCTGACCGAGAAGCACGACACCTTCAGCCACACCGAGACCACCGTTGTCATGAAAGACGACAAGGACGACTAAGCAATCCAACCAATACCACCCGGCCTTTGACGAGAAAGGAAGATCACCATGGGACTCTTGAAAGCTGGATTGGGTGCTGCCGGCGGCGTCATGGCCGACCAGTGGAAGGAATTTATCTACTGCGAATCGATGCCCGCTGACGTCTTGGCGTGCAAGGGCAGCAAGCGCACCGGCGGCCGCAGCTCCAACACGCGTGGCGAGGACAACGTCATCTCAAACGGCTCCGTCATCGCCGTTAACGATGGTCAGGGCATGCTCGTGGTGCAAAACGGCAAGATCATCGAGGTTGCGCTGGAGCCCGGCGAGTTCGTCTTTGATACCGGCAGACACTATGACCCAATCCGAGGGCACGGAAACGACAGGAGCCCC
>URNQ01000069.1 GCA_900549245.1 uncultured Collinsella sp. | reverse complement strand
GGCATCGACCTGCGCCGATGCCCCTAAAGTGGACACACATTTTGTCCTATAAGCCCAACCTGCGATGGTGCCTAATTGGTTATCCGTACAAAAAAGGAGGCCTCCGCGGCGATGCGGAGGCCTCCTTTTTGTGCACGGTGTACTTTTGAGTGTGCAAGTGCGGGAGTTGTTACTCCTCGACGATCTCGGTGATCGCGCCAGCGGGGCAAGCGTCCTGGCAAGCGCCACAGGCGACGCAGGAGTCCTCGTCAGCGACGGTGGCGACGTCCTGGAGCTCCAGAACGCCAGCGGGGCAGGAGTCGACGCAAACGCCACAAGCGATGCACTCGTCGGCATCAATTACGGGATGAGCCATGGTAGTTTCCTCTCTGTTGACCGACGCTACAGACGATGCGCGTCGGTTTGATTCGGGCAAAAACATACCACGGGAGCGACCGTTTGCAATACCCTCTGGCCGGCATCTTCATACCGTTCGCCGAGTATGCCAAGGTTTACTAAAAAACACGCAGGTGGGGCCGCTGAGCTGCGTAAATGTTAGCTAAAGGTGACTTGAAATATTGAGCTATTAAGCGCGCCTGCGGAAAGGGCATCCCGTTATTTGGCCGAAAAACGGGTCGCAGCTTCCGGTTGGACCGCCCGGCGGAAACTGTGTCCCAGAATTCGCGCTCAGACCGGGATACCCTTTCCGCAAGGCAGCCCCAGGCACCTTCGGACCCAAACCTCAGCCATCTCTACATAGATCTCAATAGATTTGCCGAGAACTCAATCAGCGCATCTACCTGCTCATTTAAGAACCTAAACTCTCAGCAATAAGAAATCTTATATGAATTGACTTAGATTTTGTATATTCCAGCCCATAAGGGGATACACTACATCCTGAAAGACAAGCCGAAGCGCCGCGCGACAGACCGTCGAGGCGACGCGAACGCAAAAGAGAGAGGGAATTTCTAATGAGTAAGATTCTTGGTATCGACCTTGGTACTACTAACTCCGCCATGGCCGTTCTCGAGGGCGGTTCTCCGACCATTATCGTGAACGCCGAGGGCGACCGCACCACCCCGTCCGTCGTGGGCTTCCGTGCCGACGGCGACCGCGTCGTGGGTAAGGCCGCTAAGAACCAGGCTGTCACCAACCCCAAGAACACCGTGTTCTCCATCAAGCGCTTCATGGGCCGCAAGTACTCCGAGTGCACCTCCGAGATCAAGACCGTGCCGTACGAGGTCAAGGAGGGCCAGGGTGGCCGTGCCGTCGTCGACATCGAGGGCAAGGATTACACCGCCGAGCAGGTGAGCGCCATGACGCTCGCAAAGATGAAGGCCGACGCCGAGAAGTATCTGGGCGAGACCGTCACCGACGCCGTCATCACCGTCCCGGCCTACTTCAACGACGCCCAGCGTCAGGCCACCAAGGATGCCGGTAAGATCGCCGGCCTCAACGTCAAGCGTATCGTCAACGAGCCGACCGCTGCTGCTCTTGCCTATGGCCTGGACAAGCAGGGCACCGACCAGCGCATCCTGGTCTTCGACCTGGGCGGCGGTACCTTCGACGTCTCCATCCTCGACCTCGCCGACGGTGTGTTTGAGGTTCTGTCCACCTCGGGCGACAACCACCTGGGCGGCGACGACTGGGATCAGCGCGTCATCGACTGGATGGCCGATAAGTTCCAGCAGGAAAACGGTGTCGACCTGCGCCAGGACCCCATGGCCCTGCAGCGTCTGAAGGAGGCCGCCGAGAACGCCAAGAAGGAGCTCTCCGCCGCCCAGCAGACCACCATCAACCTGCCGTTCATCACCATGAACCAGTCCGGCCCGCTGCACCTCAACTACACGCTGACCCGCGCCGAGTTCGAGAAGATCACCCGCGACCTGCTCGAGCGCTGCAAGCAGCCTGTCACCAACGCCCTGCGCGACGCCAAGCTTAAGCTCTCCGATCTGACCGAGGTCATCCTCGTCGGCGGCTCCACCCGTATGCCCGCCGTCCAGGAGCTCGTCAAGACCATGACCGGCAAGCAGCCCAACATGTCCGTGAACCCCGACGAGGTCGTTGCCGACGGCGCTGCCGTCCAGGGCGGCGTGCTCACCGGCGACGTCGAGGGCATCCTGCTGCTCGACGTTACCCCGCTGTCGCTGGGCGTCGAGACCATGGGCGGCATCATGACCAAGATGATCGACCGCAACACCACGATCCCGACCTCCAAGACCGAGGTCTACTCCACCGCTGCCGACAACCAGACCAGCGTCGAGATCAACGTGCTCCAGGGCGAGCGCGAGCTTGCCCGCGACAACAAGTCGCTCGGTAAGTTCCAGCTGACCGGTATCCCGGCTGCCCGCCGCGGCGTGCCGCAGATCGAGGTCACCTTCGACATCGACGCCAACGGCATCGTCAAGGTCTCCGCTAAGGACAAGGGCACCGGCAAGGAGCAGCAGATCACCATTTCCGGCTCCACCGCTCTGTCCGACGACGAAGTCGACCGCATGGTCAAGGACGCCGAGGCTCATGCCGAGGAGGACAAGAAGCAGAAGGAAGAGGTCGAGGTCCGCAACCAGACCGATAGCCTGTGCTACTCCACCGAGCAGACCCTCAACGAGCTGGGCGACAAGGTTTCCGCCGACGTGAAGTCCAAGGCCGAGGCCGCTATCGCCGACGCCAAGAAGGCGCTCGAGGGCTCTGACGTCGAGGCCATCAAGGCCGCTGGCGAGTCCCTGCAGTCCGTGGCCTACGAGCTGGCCCAGGTTGTCTACGCCGATGCTCAGCAGCAGACCGACGGTGCCGCCGGTGCCCAGCCTGCCGACGATGACGTTGTCGACGCCGACTACGAGGTTGTGGACGACGAGGACAAGTAATCATGTCCGCCCGTAAAGCTCGCACGGAGGCGGCCGCCGCTGGCGCCGCCCCCGTTGACTCTGAGGAGAAGGACGTGAAGATTCCCGTAGAGGCCGTCGACGATACCGAGGCCAACGAGGCCGAGGCCGCCGAGGCTGCCGAGAACCAGGTAGAGGATTCCAACAAGGAGGCGACGATGACCGAGGACGAGATGGTGGAAGCCGCTATCCGCGCCGGTGAGGAAGCCGCCGACAACGACTTTAAGCTCAAGTTCGAGCAGGCCCAAAAGGAGCTTGCCGACGTGCGTAATGAGCTCGATGCTGCGGCAGAGGCTCAGAAGGCCGCCGAGGACAAGGCGAAGGACGCTACCGAGCGCACCGCCCGCCTGCAGGCCGACTGGGAGAACTTCCGTCGCCGCACCGCTAACGAGCGCATCGCCGAGCGCGAGCGCGCGACCGAGAAGCTTGTCACCGCGCTGTTGCCGGTGATTGACGATATCGAGCGCGCGATCGACCATGCCCGTAGCCAGGAGCTTTCCGACGACTTTAAGCAGTTCGTCGATGGCGTTGACGCGGTACATGCCAAGCTGCTCGACGTTTTTGCGCACGAGGGCGTTGAGCCCATCGACCCCAAGGGCGAGGCGTTCGATCCGCTCGAGCACCAGGCTGTGGGTCGCGTCGAGGACGCGTCGCAGTACGACGAGACTGTCAACGACGTGTACCAGAAGGGCTACCGCATGGCGGATCGCATCCTGCGTTCCGCGATGGTGACGGTGACCTACGGTGGCGAGAAGCGCCCCGCACCGGAGCCCGAAGCGGCGCCCGAGGATGCTGCGGCCGATACGGCCGAGAGCACCGAGGAGTAATTGAGAAGGGCCCCGGGGCAACACCCGGGGCCCTTTCTGGCCTAGTGCCATATGAAAGCATGAGCCGTCGTCTGCATGGACGGCGGACGTAACAGGAGAGGAGCTACGATGGCTGCAGGCAAAACCTTCTATGACATCCTGGGCGTATCCAAGAGCGCCTCCGACAAAGAGATCAAGAGCGCGTTTCGCAAGCTCGCGCAAAAATATCACCCCGATGCCGGCGGCGACGAGGCCAAGTTCAAGGAGATCAGCGAGGCCTACGAGACGCTTTCGGACGAGAAGAAGCGCAAAGAGTACGACCAGATGCTCATGTTCGGCGGCATGCCGGGCGCGGGCGGCGCATATGGCGGCGGCTACGGTGCCGGCGCGGGCGCCAGCGGCTGGGGCGACATCTTCGACAGCATCTTTAGCGGCAACGGCGCCTGGGGCAGCGATTGGGGCTCGGGCTTTGCCGGGGCTGCGGGCGCTGCCGGTGCGGGCGCGGGTCGCAGCCGCGCTCGCAAGGGCGGCGACCTGTCGCTGACCGTCGATGTTTCGGCCGAGGACGCGTTTCGCGGCGTGACGCACAAGGTCACCTATCGCATTCCCTCGACAGGCGAGCAGCAGACCATCACGGTCTCGGTGCCCGCGGGCGCGGTCGATGGCGGCAAGCTACGCTACAAGCGTCGCGGCGAGTATGGCGTTGCGGGTGGCGAGCGCGGCGACCTGGTCGTGACCACGCATGTGGAGGAGCACCCGCTGTTCAAGCGCAAAGGCGCCGACGTGACCATGGAGGTACCGGTCTCGGTCTACGAGGCGGCGCTCGGCTGCACGGTGGACGTGCCCACACCCGGCGGTGCGACGGTCCGTTTGAAAGTGCCCGCGGGTACCCAGACGGGCAAGAAGTTCCGCTTTAAGGAGATGGGAGCGCCCGACGTTAAGCACCGTGGCCGTACGGGCGCGCTGCTCGTCGAGATCAAGGTGCAGGTCCCCACGAACCTATCCGATGACGAGCGCGATGCCATGACCAAGCTGCGCGAGGCCGACACGCGCGACTATCGCGAGAAGGTCAACCGTTACAAGGCGACGTACTAGGGCGGTCGCGGCGCGCGCCCGCGCCCGCGGGCTTATGATGGACGATAACGAGACGGAAAGGGGTCAGGTAGCATGGCCGAGGACAATAGGAACAAACCGCTGTACATGATCAGCGTGGCGGCCGAGCTGACCGGCATGCATCCGCAGACTCTGCGCGTCTACGAGTCTAAGGGCCTGGTGAACCCCCAGCGCTCGGGCGGTAACACACGCCTGTATTCGCGTGCCGATATCGAGCGTCTGGAGCTCATCAACCAGCTGACTGACGAGGGTATCAACCTTGCCGGCGTGGTGCGCATTCTCGATATGAAGGAGCGTGCCGAGGAGCGCGAGCGCGAGAACGAGAAGCTCCGCGCTCGCGTGCGCCAGCTCGAGGATGAGCTGCACGAGTACAAGATGCAGAAGAAGATCACCGCCCTGGCCCCGCGCGATGGCTCGGTTAACCCCGAGCAAGTCATGCGCAAGCTACTGGGCGCCGGAGGGGATCTCTAGGTTCCGCCGTTCTGCCGAACGGCGGACCGGCCGACGCTGCAAGCCCGCCAGAGCGGCAATCTGCCTTTCAACTTCGGCGGCATGATCAAAAGATCAATGCCGCCTTGTTTCAAGGCACCTTGCTCGCTCTGGCGGGCTTTCGCTGTCCGCGCCAAAACATCGGCGTTGCCATGGCCCGGATGCGGCACTTGGGGATGTTCCTTTTGTGCCGGCACTTTGGGACACTCCTTGTCAAGAGAGCGATGCAAGGGGCTCGTCCTATACTTTACCTAGATAAAGTGAACGTGTAGATTCGTAACCCACTCGCAACCGTTCTATGGCACGATATTGAACGAATGTATGCTATGCGCCCGAGCCTTTCGGGCAGAGTGGGAGACAGTATGGTCAAGCTGTACGAGGACGGCATCTACCTGCGCGGTGGCGGCGAGGTTGTACCTGCGGCCGAGGCTGCTGAGCGCGGTATTACGCAGACGCCCGAGGATGCCAAGCGCGGCACCATCGCGTATTCGATCCTCCAGGCACACAATACGTCCGGTGACCCCGAGGCGCTCAAGATTCGCTTCGACGCCATGGCGAGCCACGACATCACCTTTGTCGGCATCATCCAGACGGCGCGCGCCTCGGGCATGGAGCAGTTCCCGCTGCCCTACGCGCTCACCAACTGCCATAACTCCCTGTGCGCCGTGGGCGGCACCATCAACGAGGACGACCACGTCTTTGGCCTCTCGGCTGCCAAGAAGTACGGCGGCATCTTCGTCCCGCCGCACATCGCCGTCATCCACTCCTTTATGCGTGAGAACTTCGCCGGCTGCGGCAAGATGATTCTGGGCTCCGACTCGCACACCCGCTACGGCGCCCTAGGCACCATGGCCGTGGGTGAGGGCGGCGGCGAGCTGGCCAAGCAGTTGCTGCGCGACACCTACGATGTCGCCTATCCCGGCGTCGTTGCCATCTACCTCACGGGTGCCCCGCGCCCCGGCGTCGGCCCGCACGACGTGGCGCTCGCCATCATCCGCGCCGTCTTTGCCAAGGGCTACGTTAAGAACAAGGTCATGGAGTTCGTGGGCCCCGGCATCTCGAGCATGACGACCGACTACCGCAACGGCGTCGACGTCATGACCACCGAGACCACCTGCCTTTCCTCAATCTGGGCAACCGACGAGGACACGCACGCGTTTTTGACCATGCACAGCCGCGGCGACGACTACCGCGAGCTCAAGCCCGCCGATGTCGCCTACTACGACGGCTGCGTCGAGGTCGACTTGTCGAGCATCAAGCCCATGATCGCGCTGCCGTTCCATCCTTCCAACGGCTTTGAGATCGACGAGCTCAACGAGAACCTCGAGGACATCCTGCACGAGGTCGAGCTCGAGGCCGCCAAGATCGGCGAGGGCAAGACGCACTTTAGCCTGCTCGACAAGATCGTCGACGGTAAGCTGCACGTGCAGCAGGGCGTTATCGCCGGCTGCTCGGGCGGCAACTACGACTCCGTGGTCCAGGCTGCCCGCGTGCTCAAGGGCGCCAACACCGGCTGCGGCGAGTTCTCGCTGTCGGTCTATCCCACGAGCCAGCCCGTGGCGCTCGAGCTCACGCGTCGTGGCTACATCTACGACCTTATGGAGGCCGGTGCGATCGTGCGCACGGCGTTCTGCGGCCCGTGCTTTGGCGCCGGCGATACGCCCGCCAACAACGGCCTGTCCATCCGCCACACCACGCGCAATTTCCCCAACCGCGAGGGTTCCAAGCCGGGTAATGGCCAGCTGAGCGCCGTGGCCCTGATGGACGCCCGCTCCATTGCGGCGACAGCTGCCAACGGCGGCGTCCTGACGCCGGCGACCGACCTGCCCGAGGAGACTTGGGACGAGGCCTGCGAGTACACCTTTGACGACGCGCCGTACAAAAAGCGCGTGTACTGGGGCTTTGGCAAGGCGGAGCCGGCCGACGAGCTGGTCGAAGGCCCCAACATTAAGCCGTGGCCCGCGATGGAGCCCCTCGGCGACGACATCCTGCTCAAGGTGTGCTCCAAGATCATGGACCCGGTCACCACGACCGACGAGCTCATTCCCTCGGGCGAGACGAGCTCCTTTCGCTCCAACCCGTTGGGCCTGGCCGAGTTTACGCTGAGCCGTCGCGATCCGGCCTACGTGGGCCGCTCCAAGGAGGTCGACGCCGTGGAGAAGCGTCGCGTGGCCGGCGAGGCCGCGGGCGACCTGGCGGCACTCGATGCCGAGCTTGCCGGTGTGTTTGAGGCACTGGCCGGCGTGGGTGTCGCGGCCGATGCCAAGGCGACCGAGTATGGCTCCATGCTCTATGCCAAGAAGCCCGGTGACGGTTCCGCCCGCGAGCAGGCCGCGAGCTGCCAGCGCGTAATTGGCGGCCTGGCCAACATCGTTCACGAGTACGCCACCAAGCGCTATCGCTCCAACGTCATGAACTGGGGCATGGTGCCCTTCCAGATGGAGGCCGAGCCCAACTTTGAGGTGGGCGACTACGTATTTGTGCCGGGTATCCGTGCCGCGCTCGATGGCGACCTCAAGAACATCGCCGCCTACGTGGTGCGTGCCGATGGTGCGGTCGAGCAGATTGAGCTCTATATTGCCGATATGACGGCAGAGGAGCGCGCCATCGTCAAGGCCGGCTGCCTGATCAACTACAACAAGTTCAAGGCCGCTGCCGAGTAACGCACTTAATTGTCCGCCCGGGGCTTACCCTTTCCCGCCCGCTCACGCGCTTCGCGAGGGTCGCGTTCGGGAAAGGAAAAGCCCCGGGCGACATTTCCGCGTTCTCGTTGGGTCTTGAGGGACGCTAATAAATAGACTTGCTTGATGCCGCCTCTTTTTAGGCTTATAGGACAAAATGTGTGTCCACTTTAGGGGCATCGGCGCAGGTCGATGCC
>URNQ01000068.1 GCA_900549245.1 uncultured Collinsella sp. | reverse complement strand
CTGCCCCGCTGGACTCCGGTTCGCTTTGCGTCTGCCACAGACGGGTCCCCTAGGGTGCGGCGTGCATTTTTGCGAGTATTCAGCACGCCAAGCTGTGTGTATACGCATCGGAAGTGTTAATCAACATCTCAAGTCGCCTTTATATTGCGATTTAGAACAAGCATCGAGGTCTCAGGGGGCGCAAACATGAGCTTCGGAGGCTCATCGGTAGGCACAAATCGCTTCGGAGCCCGTATGTTTCAAGATTGCGACGGTGCCGACAGTACCACGATGCTGAATACTCCGCTTTTTGCACGGAGTAGACGGGGGTAGGCACAGGCTAAACCTAACTAAGCCGTTATTTTATGCATGAAGGCGACCGTTCTATGCAAATCTAGATGCGCAGTTACCGTACCAAGCTTTTAGAACAATAGTTGTGGCGAATGGGCGACCCCGGCTGCGGTGCACAGGCGACCCTACACCACGTTTCCACCAGTCAGCACCGCCGCTGGCGCACGGGCGCGCACAATGCGAGAAACGGTACTTTTGCCAATACCCGTATACCGCTCAATCTGACGCACCGTAAATCCGGCATCATGCAATCCAAGAATAACGATATTGCGCTGCGCCGACGATGCGGCTTTAACCTCGTGGAGCGGAACCCCGAGACCCTTCGCCAGCTTTTCGGCAAAGGCGTGCCGCTCCCACTCCGTCTCTTCCAGATCGGGCATCGCAGGCTCGCAGGCATCGGGCGTCGAAAGCGAATAGGCAATAAAGGCCTTGGCAGAACCAAAAAGCTCAAGCACGCAAGACGGGTCGGAAAATCCCCTCGTCATATCGTTGTCATAGGCCCGTAGATACTCGACAAAGCTGCTCCACGCATAGCGCTCGATTAAGCTGATGCCAGCCTCCTGCGGATCGGCGTGCACAGAGCGAACAGCCCCCATCACCTGCGAGTCGATATCGAGCGAGCGGCGCTCAAAACGTTCACGAAATAGGCAGCCCGAGCGCCCAGTGCGCTTATTGAACCGACGAGCATACGTCAACAGCAGCCGCTGCATGGCTGCGCTCATTTCGTCCTCGTAATCCAAAAGCACCAGATCCACGCAGTCGCTCATGAGACACCACGCCACAATCGTCACCTGGGCCTCGCGGCAGCAGTTGCGCATCAGCTCCAAAAACTCCCACCGGTCGTCATCGGTCTCAAAGATGATCTGTTTTCCGATGCCACGGGCCGAAACATGGTAAAAGCCGGTAACCGTTCTCCAAACGCGCTGCATGGCGCTCCCTTCGCCGAGATCCGCTCACCATCAAATACAGCACGATTGAAGCGTGCCATCAAAACATTCACGCAAAACAATACGCTCGCGCGGCCAAAGGCAGTAAACAGGCGGCGAACGGCACCGTTGCAACAGGTCAACCCCTGCAACGCTTGCAAGAGCTGACCAAAAGCCTGCCCAAGACGGACCCCCTCTACGGAAGTTCGCGACCACAGAACATAGAGTTAAATCGCTTCAATTGAAAGTTCCGCGCTTCTCGCTACGAAAACTGAGCCGTTCGCCGAATATTCCGTGCATTTCGCGGTATTATAGGGGCTGCATGTCATGTCCCTTTCGAAGGGTCGCCCGGCAATCGCCAGCCACGACCCCCAGACGGGACGCCAACACGATAGAGAGGAGAGGCATGCAGTACTCACAGGAAGTGGAGAACATGTGCCCCGTTGCCAAGGGTGCATACCACGGCCCCGCACCCATCCCCGAGGAGGGCAAGTGGGTCCAGGCTAAGGAGATTTCCGACATCTCCGGTCTTACGCACGGTGTGGGTTGGTGCGCACCTCAGCAGGGCGCCTGCAAGCTCACGCTGAACGTCAAGGACGGCATCATCGAGGAGGCCCTTCGTGTTGGCATCGGCTGCTCGGGCATGACCCACTCTGCCGCCATGGCTTCCGAGATCCTTCCCGGTAAGACCATCCTCGAGGCCCTCAACACCGACCTCGTCTGCGACGCCATCAACGTTGCTATGCGCGAGATCTTCCTGCAGATCGTTTACGGCCGCAGCCAGACCGCGTTCTCCGAGGGCGGCCTGCCCGTGGGCGCCTCCCTCGACGACCTCGGCAAGGGCCTTCGCTCTCAGGTCGGCACCATGTTCGGCACCAAGGCCAAGGGCGCTCGTTACCTCGAGCTCGCTCAGGGCTACGTCACCCGCATGGCTCTCAACGACAAGAACGAGATCATCGCATTCGAGTTCCTGAACCTCGGCAAGTTCACCGACGCCGTCAAGGCCGGCAAGACCCCCGAGGAGGCCATCGCTGGCGCTATGGGCCACTATGGTCAGTGGGAGAACGCCGCCAAGTACATCGACCCGCGCACCGACGAGGAGACTCACTCCGTCGCCAGCGTGTTCCCGGTTCACGAGTAGAAAGGGAGGGAAATAACTATGACTGTTACGTTCGAAGGTTACGAGCGCCGCGCTGACAAGATCAACAAGTGCCTCGCCGACAACGGCATCGCCTCCCTCGAGGAAGCTCTGCAGATCTGCACCGACAAGGGCTTCAACCCGCGTGAGATCGTCAACAACACCCAGTCCATCGCCTTCCAGAACGCCGAGTGGGCCTACACCCTCGGTTGCGCTCTCGCTGTCAAGCGTGGCGCCAAGACCGCTTCTGAGGCTGCCGCCATCATCGGCGAGGGCATCCAGGCCTTCACCGTTCCCGGCTCCGTCGCCGAGGACCGCAAGGTCGGTCTGGGCCACGGCAACCTGGGCGCTATGCTGCTCTCCGACGACACCGAGTGCTTCGCCTTCCTGGCCGGCCACGAGTCCTTCGCTGCCGCTGAGGGCGCTATCGGCCTGGCTCTGAACGCCAACAAGGCTCGCAAGAAGCCGCTGCGCGTTATCCTCAACGGTCTGGGCAAGGACGCCGCCCAGATCATCGCCCGCATCAACGGCTTCACCTACGTGAAGACCCAGTTCGACTACTACACGGGCGAGCTCAAGGTCGTCGAGACCATCCCCTACTCCGATGGTCCCCGCGCTGCCGTTAACTGCTACGGCTCCGACGACGTCCGCGAGGGCGTTGCCATCATGTGGCACGAGAACGTCGACATCTCGATCACCGGTAACTCCACCAACCCCACGCGCTTCCAGCATCCCGTCGCTGGCACCTACAAGAAGGAGCGCCTCGAGGCTGGCAAGAAGTACTTCTCCGTCGCTTCTGGTGGCGGCACTGGCCGTACCCTGCACCCGGACAACATGGGCGCCGGCCCTGCCTCTTACGGCATGACCGACACCATGGGCCGTATGCACTCCGACGCCCAGTTCGCCGGTTCTTCCTCCGTGCCTGCGCACGTCGACATGATGGGTCTCATCGGCATGGGCAACAACCCCATGGTCGGTGCCACCGTCGCCTGCGCTGTCGCCGTCGAGGAGGCCCTCAAGGCCTAATCGCGCCCGCGCGATGCTCATATAGTTGAGCTTTAGAGCCGCTACCTTTCGAGGTAGCGGCTCTTTTAGTTTGCGCTATCGCAGGGTAGCGAATGCCGATATATCAGTTGGGGCGAAATACGAGATGTGACGAGATGAAACGTCAGAGCGTCCATGACGCCCACCTGTCATATGTGCCCTTTACCGATTTGCCGAGTCTTTGCGGCCCCATTACCGATCACCCGTGCGACAATGCGCCGGACGAGAAAGGAATCCGATGGAATCGACTGATGTACTGGTAATTGGATCTGGCATTGCGGGCCTTTGCGCCGCCATCGAAGCGGCGCGCACGGGTGCAACCGTCGCTGTGGCAAGCGCCGGCAAGACTATGAGTGGATCGAGTTTCTTCCCCGGAACCTGGGGCTTGGGGCTTATCGGACCCGTTAACGAAGACGACGAACAAGACCTCATCGACACCATCCAGACCGTTGGTGGCGGCGTCGCCGACCCCGAGCTTGTCCAGACGTTTGTCCACGGCATTCCCCAGGCAATTGAATGGCTCGAGCAAGACCTGGGCGTTGAGCTCCAGCGTCCGCAAAGCGCTGAGAGCGCTCAGCAAAAGCAGTTTATCCCCTGCTTTGACCACAAGACGCGCATGTGGCGCGGCCTCACCCGCAAGCCCCTTGAGGACGCTCTAACGACCCGAATCGAGTCACTCGGCATTCGCCTGCTCCCCCGCCATGAGCTTATCGACCTTGTTGAAGATACGGACGGAAAGATTGTCGGCGCCACGCTCTACGACCGGACAAACGAGCGTCTCGTGCCTATGGCAGTTAAGGCCACTATCATCGCTGCGGGCGGCACGGGTGGCCTGTTCGAGCGCAGCCTCACTTCCGCCGACGTGCTCAGCTCATCACAGGCTATCGCGCTGGCGCACGGTGCGTCCCTTACTAATATAGAGTTTATGCAGATGATGCCCGGCTTTATAGAGCCCAAGCGAAACCTTGTTTTTAACGAGAAGACCTGGCGCTACGTCAAGTTCGACCAGCCGGTCGATAACGCCGACGATAAGCTCGACGATCTGCTCGAGCAACGCTCCGGATATGGTCCCTTCACTTCGCGTCTGGATTCTCGCGCTATCGACCTAGCCATCGACGAAGCGGGAGCCGAAGGCCTGGCGCTCCACTACTACTTCCCCCGCGAGGACGTCCCCGAGTTTGTGCAGACCTTTGCCACTTGGCTACAAGACGAGCACGGCATCGCGCCGACCGACGAGATGCGCGTGGCGATGTATGCCCACGCCGCCAACGGCGGTATCAAAATCGACAAGACCGCGTACACGGGCGTTGAGGGCCTCTACGCCTGCGGTGAGGCAACAGGCGGCATGCACGGCGCCGACCGCATCGGCGGCTTGTCGAGTGCCAATGGCATCGTATTCGGGCGCATCGCGGGCGCATCGGCAGCTCGAGCAGCGCTGGACGCTCCCGAGGCGGCCGCTCCGATGGATATCGCCCTCCCTCAGTATGGCATTGCCACAACAGATGCCGAACGCCTGACACACAGCCTTAAGCACACGATGAGCACCTATTGCATGATCAACAGGACCGAAGCAGGTCTATCCAAGGCCCTGCAACAGCTTGAAAGCCTGAAAGACGAGGCAACGGCGCTGAGCAAGCCGCATGCCAATGACAGCGAGATCGCAGCCCTCGCCCGCCTGCAATCGCAGAATCAGCTGGCAACGGAGATGGTCAAAGCCATGCGCAAGCGGACCGAAAGCCTGGGTTCGCACTATCGATCGAATTAAACTGGACACCTATCTAGAGCAGAGCACAGCTAATCGATATCTATGGGCCCCGTGACCTCGAAGTGGCACGGGGCCCATTCGTGTCCGCACGGCAGCGTATCCTTATTTTGAGTACAGAGCGGGCAAAGCACGCATAGACAATAGATCAGCGAGGAGGAGATATGGACAGTAAAGATATCGAGAAGTGGCGTGTCAAACTTGATAGCTACGCCAATGTGGAAGACGGCGTTGAGTATTGGCTCGCACGCGATTTAATGGAACCCATGGGGTACACTCGATGGGAGAACTTTGCCGAAGTTGTTAAGAGGGCAAAAGTCTCGTGCGAAACAAACAAAACTCCAGTTGATTCCCATTTTCGTGACACCACGAAAATGGTAACTGCCGGTGTCGCCGCTCGCGCGGTTAAAGACTACAAACTTACGCGCTATGCATGCTATTTAATCGCCCAGAACGGAGATTCAAACAAGCAAGAAATCGCGCTCGCACAGGCGTACTTCGCCGTGCAGACGCGCCGGTTTTACTGATCCCCAGGGTAGACTCGATCTGTGAAAGCGGCTGTGCCCTTTCGGGTTCGACCCCAAGCGAGGTCAACAAAAAAGACGGCCAACCTTCGTTGACCGTCTTAATCATCTTTGGGTGGGCCGTCAGGGGGTCGAACCCTGGACCTTGGGATTAAGAGTCCCCTGCTCTACCAACTGAGCTAACGACCCAAAGCTAAAGTCCGTTGTGGCGGACTTTAGAGGAGATATCGTGTGGTGGGCCGTCAGGGGGTCGAACCCTGGACCTTGGGATTAAGAGTCCCCTGCTCTACCAACTGAGCTAACGACCCGATATCAACACGAAGCAAGAACTGGGGTGGGTAAAGGGACTCGAACCCTCGACCTACGGGACCACAACCCGTCGCTCTAGCCAACTGAGCTACACCCACCGTGTCCTGTGCGCTTCGCGCTCGACTATTATTGCAAGGAACGCCACGCGATGCAAGCCCCAATTTTCAAGAATTTTGAAAAGAGTTTTTCGAGACCATTTCGAGCAATTCCCACCGGTTTCATAGGAGTAAACTTGCCCCACTGCAAATGCTCGAAAGGACAAGCATGAAAGAACTCTCCAACCGTACGGCAACGTTTACCGATTCGGTCATCCGCCGCATGACGCGCATCTCCAATAAGTATGGCGCCGTCAACCTGTCGCAGGGCTTCCCCGACTTCGATCCCCCGGCGCAGCTGCTCAACAGCCTGAGCGCCATCGCCAGCGACCCCAAGCCGCTCTATCACCAGTACTCCATCACCTGGGGCTCCCAGGCCATGCGTGAGGCGCTTGCCGCCAAGCAGGAGCACTTTATGGGCATGCCGATCAACCCCAACGAGAACATCGTGGTCACCTGCGGCTCCACCGAGGCCATGATGACCGCCATGATGACGGTCACAAACCCCGGCGACAAGGTCGTCATCTTCTCGCCATTCTACGAGAACTACGGCGCCGACACGATCCTCTCGGGTGCCGAGCCCATCTACGTGCCGCTTAACCCACCTGCGTTCGACTTTGACCGCGAGACACTCGAGGCGGCGTTCCGCGACAACGATCCCAAGGCCATCGTCCTGTGCAACCCTTCCAACCCCTGCGGCAAGGTCTTTACGCGCGAGGAGCTCACCTTAATCGCCGACCTCTGCAAAAAGTACGACGCCTACTGCATTACCGACGAGGTATACGAGCACATCGTCTACGCGCCCCACGAGCACGTCTATATGGCCACGCTGCCCGGCATGTTCGATCGAACCATCAGCTGCAGTTCGCTGTCTAAGACGTACTCCATCACCGGCTGGCGTCTGGGCTACACCATCGCCCCGGCCCAGATCACCGAGCGCATTAAAAAGGTCCACGACTTCCTCACCGTGGGTGCTGCCGCTCCCCTGCAGGAAGCTGTCGTCACCGCCCTCAAATTCGACGACAGCTATTACCAGGAGGTCCTCGACCTCTACACCGCCAAGCGCGACCTATTCTGTCAGGGGCTCGATAGCATCGGTCTTGAGCACAACGTGCCGCAGGGCGCCTACTACGTGATGATGGATATCTCGGAGTTTGGCTATGACAGCGACCTCGACTTCTGTGAGGATTTGGCCTCCAAGGTGGGCGTGGGCGCCGTTCCGGGCTCGAGCTTCTTCCGCGAGCCCGTCAACCATCTGATTCGTTTCCACTTTGCCAAGCGAGACGAGACGCTCAACGCTGCGCTTGAGAACCTCAAGTCGCTACGTGATAAAATCAACCCGCGCGGGTAAGGACGGTCAGTAACTAAAGGCACTAAAGAAACCTTGTGAACCCGTTGGGCCATGAGGTTTCTTTTTATAGCGACCTCATTTATTTTTTAGAGCGCTATACTTTAGTCACGGAGCAACTCGTCCAGAGAGGAATACTATGGCAGAGCAGCAGCTTATCGGAGCGCTCGAGGCCGGCGGCACCAAGATGGTCTGCGCCACGGGCTATGCAGACGGCACGGTCCTGGAACGCGAGCAGATTGCGACCACGACCCCGCAGGAGACCGTTGAGGCCGTCAACGCATGGTTTGCCGACAAGGACATCGCCGCGCTGGGCATCGGCGCCTTTGGCCCCACCGCAGTCAACCCTGCCTCGTCCCAATACGGCAAGATCCTGGAGACGCCCAAAACGGCATGGCGCTACTTTGACCTGCTGGGTACCATCCAAAACGAGCTCAATATTCCCTGCGGCTACGACACCGACGTCAACGTCGCCTGCCTGGGCGAGGTCACCTTTGGTTGCGCCCAGGGCCTCACTGACGTGGTGTATCTGACCATCGGTACCGGCGTGGGCGCCGGCGTGCTCTCGGGCGGTAAGCTCGTGCACGGCATGATGCATCCCGAGGCCGGCCACATCCTGGTCACGCGCGACCCGCGCGACACCATCGGCGAGCACAGCGGCTGCCCCTTCCACGACAACTGCCTCGAGGGCCTCATCGCCGGTCCCGGCGTCAA
>URNQ01000067.1 GCA_900549245.1 uncultured Collinsella sp. | reverse complement strand
GCCGGTCCCGACCTACGACGACATCCTGTTCTACGTGTAGAGCGTAACCGACATATCGTCATGGTATTGAGCCGGGGTCCGCATCGCGCGGGCCCCGGCTTTCTTGTTGAACAAATTTATTAGGGAAGAGTCTGCTCCGTGCCGTTTGCTAGGGTAGGGGTGTGCGCGTTGCCGTGTCGTGAAAATGGAAGATGCTCGGAATATAACGCGCCTCGACATACTCAAATTGAGTTCCGGTTGAGTCGAATGTCTGGCTGGTTACGACCGCCAGATACGAAGAAGAATCGACGTCAAGCAACCGGCAGTCCTCAGTGTCGGGCTGGGCGAGTGTTATCGTTCGTTTGCTCACGGCAATGGTGAGCCCTAGCTCATCCTCGATGTAATGGAAGAGCGACAGGGTGGCATTCTGCTCGTTTAGGCCGGGGACGGAGGAAGTTAGGAAGTAGTGGCGGTCGACAGCGACCGGTTTATCGTCGAGCATGCGGACGAGCTTCAAATGCGTAAGGTCTTCTCCTTCGGGAAATCCCGTCAACTGAGCTAGATACTTATTGGTGCTTACGTGTTCGAAATAGACGATTTTTGACGTTGGAATTGCTCCGATCGCGTGTGCCGATTCGCTGAACGAAGAAAGGTCATTTACGGTGAATGCGCCCTCTTTGCTGGCGCCTGCAAGTGATGTCTCGATTACGAGGACTCCCTTGCCTTTAATGGACTGAACTAGACCTTCATTTGCGAGAAGTGAGATGGCCTTGCGCACCGTCATTCGAGAGCAGGAGAACTCTTTGGAAAGATTTTGTTCGGAAGGAAGGAGCGATCCCACGGGATGCTTACCTTCGACAATCCGCTCTCGAAGGCTGCGGTAAATTTCACTGTACAGGATCCTTGCCAAAATGCTCTCCTTATAGAGGTGGTGCGGAATGCGTCAAATCGGCGCGATAGTCTGTTTCTACCAATTATAGGAAGTGAAGACGCTTAAAGTTACCGCTTACCGCCATATATCAACCGTTCACCTGTGTGCTTAACATGTCTAGACAGATAGCAAATCATGTGGCTATAATTCAAGTCGTCAAGTACATGTCTAGACAGGAGGATTTGCAATGGCAAAACAGAGCTATGCGGTTACTATCGCGGGAGGCGGAAGCACTTATACGCCGGGCGTTGTTCTGACACTTCTCGCGAAGCGTGATGTGTTCCCCATCAATAGGATTACGCTCTATGACAACGATGCCGAGCGTCAGGGGACAATTGCCAAGGCATGTGCTATCTACATCAGGGAGAATGCTCCAGAGGTAACCTTCAGCTATACGACCGACCCTGAGGAGGCCTTCACAGGCATCGACTTTGTACTTGCCCAGATTCGCGTTGGCAAGTACGCTATGCGAGATAAGGACGAGAAGATCCCCCTGCGCTATGGCGTTCTTGGCCAAGAGACCTGCGGTCCTGGTGGCATTGCTTATGGCTTGCGCTCCATTGGCGGCGTACTCGAGATCCTTGACTACATGGAGAAATACAGTCCCAACGCATGGATGCTCAACTACTCCAACCCCGCGGCGATCGTTGCTGAGGCGACACGCCGCCTTCGCCCGGATTCAAAGATCATCAACATTTGCGACATGCCAATAGCCCTGATGGATATCATGGCTCAGATGTGTGGTCTCAAGGACCACAACGACCTCGTCGTCGGCTACTACGGCCTCAACCACTTTGGCTGGTGGACAAAGATTCACGACCGTGCAGGCAATGATCTTATGCCCACTATCAAGGCCCAAATGGCTAAAAACGGTTATGCTGGCGAGGATTCTGGCCTTGAATTCGTCGATGCGTCTTGGGACCAGACGTTCCGTAAGGCTAAGGATGTTTACGCGCTCGATCCGAATACCATTCCGAACACCTACCTCAAGTACTATCTCTTCCCGGACTATGTGGTTGAGCACACCGACCCCAACCACACCCGCACCTACGAGGTCCGTGAGGGTCGCGAGAAACGCGTCTTCGGTACCGCTCGCCAGATTATCGAAAAGGGCACGTCTGAGGGTTTCGGCCTTAAGCCAGATACCCACGCTGAGTACATTGTCGATCTCGCTCGCGCTTTGGCAGAGAACACCCGTGAACGTTTCTCGCTGATTGTTCCCAACGACGGGGCTGTGTCCAATTTTGACCCAACGGCTATGGTCGAGATCCCCTGCATCGTCGGCAGCGACGGCTACGAGAAAATTTGCCAAGGTGAGATTCCGCAATTCCAGAAAGGACTTATGGAGGAACAGGTCTCGGTCGAAAAGCTTGCAGTGTCTGCTTGGGTCGACCATTCCTATCAGGAGCTTTGGCAGGCGCTGACGCTTTCGAAGACGGTCCCCTCTGCCTCCGTTGCAAAGAAGATCCTTGACGATCTCATTGAGGCGAATAAGGAGTTCTGGCCAGAACTTCACTAGTATCGGAAATCAATTTAGCGAATGATGGCGGGCGGCCGACCTTGGACAGGTCGCATGGGAGGAAAACCATGAGCGAAAGCAAAGAGCTTGCAAATCGCAAGCTCGGCGAGGACGTAGTTGGCCTCGTCGGCGGTAAGGAAAACATCCTGAGCATCTCGCACTGCATGACGCGTCTACGTTTCAAGCTGCGAGACGATGCGAAGGCCGATACTAAGGCAATTGAATCTCATAAAGGCGTCATTCAAGTAATCAACGCGAATGGCCAGTATCAGGTTGTTGTCGGCATCAATGTGATTGAGGATGTTTACGATGCCGCGGTTGCCGCTTCTGGTGTCGAGGGGCTGGGCGAGGTTAATCTTGATGGTGAGCCCGTCAAGAAAGGAAACGTTGTTAGTGCCCTTATCGATACTATTTCGGGCGTAATCCAGCCGATTCTTGCGGTGCTGTGTGCCGCGGGCATGATCAAGGGTGTTTTGAGTATTCTCGTCGCCCTTGGATGGATTACGGCGACAGATGGCTTGTACCAGATTCTATTTGCGGCTGGTGACGGCTTCTTCTACTTCCTGCCGATTATCCTTGGCTATACCGCGGCAAAGAAGTTTGGCTGTAGTGAGTTCGTTGGCATGACGCTCGGTATCGCACTTACGTATCCGACGATGGTCAACATCACATCTGGCGATGTTTTGGGAACGGTGCTTGCCGGCACTCCCTTTGCCATGAACTACTACACGACTTTCCTCGGCATACCCGTCATCATGCCGTCTTCGGGTTATACGAGCTCTGTCATTCCGATTATCATCTCTGTTTGGTTCGCGGCAAAGCTGGAGAAGTGGTGCCGCAAGCATTTCTCTGAGTATGTAAAGTTCTTCTTTGTGCCTACGTGCGTGCTCGTTGTGATGGTCCCCGCTACCTATTTGATTATTGGCCCGATTGCCACCCTGATCACGAACCTCATGAGCTTACTGTTTAACTCCCTCTACAGCTTGCCTGTCATCGGCGGCGCGCTCGGCGGCATCGTGCTTACTGCCATTTGGCAGCCTATGGTCATCTTCGGCTTCCACTGGAGTGTCATTGCTCTCATGCTGGTGAACATTGCCTCCCAGGGCTGGGATATTGTCATGGCACCGTACATGGTTTGCTCGTATGCTCAGTCCCTTGCCGTCCTTGCCATTCTTCTGAAGACTAAGGACGAAAAGCTCAAGCAGCTTGCATGGCCGGCGTTCATCTCGGGCTTCTTCTTTGGCATCACTGAGCCCTGCATCTACGGCGTGACCCTTCCGCGCAAGAAGCCTTTTGTCATGAGCTGCATCGCCTCTGTGCCCGGCGGCCTAATCATCGGCGCTCTTGGCACCAAGATGTTCGCCTTCACCGGCGGCGGCTTCTGCGCCTTCCCGGGCTTCATTGACCCGTCCGGTGCAATGGGCGCGAACTACCTGATTTACGTAATCATAGCCATCGTGGTTTCCAGCGTGATTTCGTTCCTGCTTACGTATGCGACGTACAAGGAGGACGTGCCGGCGGTAGAGGCTGCAAAGTAGCCAAAGAAGTGGAGCTGCGGGACAAGTATTTCCCCGCGCGCCAGCAATTAGACGAGGTCGTCCTTGAATAAGCGTCGAGGGCGACCTCATCTTGTACTGATTTCGTTCGAGAGGCAGTGGTTGAGGGTGCCTAATATTATCTTTGACAATAAGATGGGCGAGGCGTGCCTTGCGGCGTGGAGGTCCGCGGGTGTGGAAGTCCGCTCAGTCGTGGTCCGACAAGATGGTGAAGTCGTCTTCGAGCATGCGGCTGCGCCGTTCGCCCTCGAACACGTTCACCCGCTCTATTCTGTGACTAAGTCCTTTACCTCGGTCGCTGTCGGGATGTTGGTGAATGAAGGACGGCTGTCGCTGACCGATCGCTGGATTTCATACTTCCCGGAATATGAAGGCGAGATTGCGGATGAGCGCTTTCACAATGTGACGGTTCGCAATTTGCTGACTATGACGATGGGGCAGGAGAGTGACCTTTCGTATATTGGCGTGGGAGACGACTGGGCACATGAGGTTCTTCATCGTGAGTTTGACTGGAAGCCGGGCGAGGTCTTTCACTACGATTCGCTGTGTTCACATTTATTGAGCATGCTCGTGCAACGCATAAGTGGAACGAAAGAATCCGATTATCTCGCCAAACGTTTGTTTACGCCGTTAGGCATTAGAAATTGGTGGTGGGAAGAGGATCAAGCCGGTCATACGACCGGAGGTTTTGGTCTTCACCTTTCGACACCGGATTTGGCTAAGTTTGGTCAATGTTTGCTAGATGGCGGCAAGTGGCGTGGGGAACAGATCATTCCCGCGGAATGGGTTGCCGAGGCGACGAAAATTCAGGTGGAAACGAGCCCCTTTTATCCGTCTGAGGCGACTGAAGACAGCAATGGCTATGGATACCAGTTCTGGATGTGCCGGCGTGGCGGGTTCAGATGCTCTGGTCTTTTTGGGCAGCTGTGCTACATACGGCCCACAGATGGCCTTGTCATCGCCTGCTCGAGTTCCACGACAGGAAGTAAGGCGCTGCTTGATCCGCTGTATGAGGTATTGTTCAAAGAGTCTAGTGTTCGGGAAACGGTGGCTTCCGAACGTGACTTCGATAGCATTCCCGTGCCAGTTGGGTTGGCTTCTGGCGGACGTTTGAGCTCATTACGCCTCGAGGGCATTCATCATTGCATTTTCGGGGATTTTGAAGAGATTGATATTCGATTTCATGAGAATGAGCTGGATTTGTCTCTGTTGCGCGATGGTCGTGAGTACGGCGTGAGGGCCGGCTACAAGTCTTGGGTTTGTAAATCGGGCGATGGGGTCGGAGCCGGAGACCTCTTTCCTTTTGTAACTCATGAAGCTGAGAGGGACGATGCCCCCGCATGGGATGTTCGCAAGTTGTTTGCAGCGTATGCCTGGACTTCGCCAACAAGTTTACAAATCGAGACCAGGGAGCTGGACTACACACGGCGCTGTTTTATCGATGTGCAGATCGGAGGTATTTATGCTGTGTGCAGGGTGCGAGTTGAGGGAATGTGCTGTTTTCCGGCACCCTCGGAACTCACAGCGATTTTGAAGTTGGGGTAATTTTTCAAGACGTGCAATTGATAAGAAAGTTTGCCAACATCACGGTAAATGGAGACGGAGCTGTCTCCAGGCAATGTTTTTCGATACGAACGTCTCAGATATCGTATTGCTAGGGACTAAGTCAATCACTTGTTAGGGTCGAAGCGTATATGCGTTTCCTCGGCTCCGCATCCTGTTGGGCTCGAATCCCGGCGCATGGCAGCAAAAAGCCCGCTATCGTGAGGATAACGGGCTTCTCGTTTTAAATGATGCCCCACCCAGCGGGATGTTCGCGTGCGGTTGGCATTGCCCGCTTCCGCCGCGTCGCTTCGCTCCTTGCGCGTCGCCGTGGACGCCATGGAGGAGATCGTGGCCGCCGACTGCTGGCCGGTCCCGACCTACGACGACATCCTGTTCTATGTGTAACAGACACGTCTGATTTTGTGTGCGAAGGGGTCTTGCATGTGCGAGGCCCCTTTTTTGCCGCTTGGACCTTCTTTGAACTTGCGGCCGAGTGAGCGTTTCGCACGGGGCATCTTGAAAGTTGTAACCTATTTTGGGCATGCGGACGTTTCGGGCGTTTGTTCATATAGGGGATGATTATCCGATGAGGGTATTCGATATCGTGTTTAGCCCGACGGGTGGAACAGAAAAGGTGTCTGGCTACATCGCCAATGCGTTGGAAGGGGAAACCGTTGCTGTAGACCTGACAGATAGCGGGCTTGGTTTTCGCACGGTTGCGATGACAAAAGAGGATGTAGCCGTGATTGCGGTGCCCTCGTATGGTGGGCGAGTCCCGGCTGTGGCCGCTGAGCGCTTGGGTATGATGCGAGGAAACGGTGCGCAGGCGGTTCTGGTTTGTGTTTACGGAAATCGTGCGTATGAGGACACGCTGGTCGAGCTTGAGGATGCGGCAAAGGGTGCGGGTTTTCGGGTGATCGCGGCGGTTTCTGCCATCGCCGAGCATTCTATTGTTCGCCAGTTTGCCGCCGGTCGGCCAGATGCGCAGGACGCGGCGCAGCTCGCTGGGTTTGCGGATCAGATTCAGCAAAAGATATCTGCAGGAGATGCTTCCAATCTGGCTATTCCGGGCAATCGTCCCTATAAGAAGGCCGGGGGCACCGGTATGGTGCCTAAGGCCACAAAGGAGTAAACCGCCGCTTTGTCCCACGGCGTGTCCCGTTGGCGCTATCGACAAAGACGATCCCAAGCGGGTGGATAAAAAGGCCTGCATCTCTTGCATGCGCTGCGTTGCCGTATGTCCGCGGGGCGCGCGTGGGCTAAATCCTGTCATGCTCTCTGCTGCCACTAAGATGCTCAGCAAAGTCTGTGGCGAGCGGAAGGAGTGCGAGCTGTTTATCTAGCGCAAGGGCATTGAGTACTTTTCGTTTTATAACGGCAAAAAGAACGAACCCGCCGGACCTTACATCCGGCGGGTTCGTACATTTTTGAGTTGGTACCCCAGCGGGATGTCCCCGTGCGGCTGGCGCCGCTCGCTTTCGCTGCGTCGCTCCGCTCCTTGCGCGCTGCGCTGGGAAACGCTTTGCGTTTCCTCAGCTCCGCACCCTGTCGGGTTCGAATCCCGGCGCATGGCAGCAAAAAGCCCGCTATCGTGAGGATAACGGGCTTCTCATTTTAAATGGTGCCCCGTTCGAACAACTTCTCGAACCGAAATATGCTCGTTCGGGACGATCGTTCTACTTAGGATACCACGCGCTAGGCTTGCGGCATAATCGCCTGGTCACCGTGCTCGTCGAGGTACGGCATGAGGTACACGCCGCCCTCGTCTGTCGTGAGCAGAAGGTACTCGCGGTTGAGCTTGTCGCACACGATTTCCTGGTGCACATCATCTGGCAGGTCATAGATCGGGCCGTCGGTACGGGCCGACGATACGGTCATCTCCTGCGCTCCCATGGCCTGCCTGGCGCATGAGGCGGCGGCGAACACGATGATCAGCAGGAGCACCGCCGCCGCAAGCGGGCCGCACCCGCCGTTGCGGTCTTCGTCGGCTGGGCTTGGATACGGCATCGCCTACACCCTCTCGGCGTACTTCTCGCCAGAGGCGGTTTCGACGGCGATCCAGCGCTTGTAGCCGGAACCACCCGTGTAGCGGCCCCAAACATAGCCGTCGGCTGATGCGAACGTGCCATCGAGCGCAACGGTCTCCCTGCGATGATAGGTGGCCACGGTCGAGTAGCCCGTGCCCGCGCCGGAGCGAACGTTGAGGGCATCCACGCAGATGCGGTAGGTGCCGGCCGAGTGACCCGCCTGTGCCCGCTCCGTGCCATCACGCACGAGGAAGTCGTTCGGGTCGTATCCGCCTGTGGGCTTGCCCACGGCGATGTAGCGCGTATGGCCGCTGTTGCTGGTGTAGCGTCCCCAGACGTAGCCGTCTGCGATGCAGTACCAGTCGTCGAGGTTGACCGTCTCGCCCTTGCCGTAGGAGGCGACTACGGAGCCTGAAAGCGACGGCGCGTCGCGCACGTTGAGGCAATCGACCGTGCAGCGGTAAGTGCCGTTGAACCCCGTGCCCTCCTTGCCGTCGGCATTCGGTTGCGATGCGGGGGCCGACGGCGCGACGGTCGGGGCGCTGCCTCCGTCGAGGATCGTGTTCACCTCGGATGCGAGCTGGCCCATGCGGGCATGTAGCCACGCGCATGGGCAGTCCGTCGAGGAGAACATGCGGTGCTCGGTGAGCGTCGCGTTGCGCGTGCCGTCATATGCGAGG
>URNQ01000066.1 GCA_900549245.1 uncultured Collinsella sp. | reverse complement strand
AATCCGACGCAGCGTGTGGCAGATGGCAGACGTCGCCTCCTCGTGCCATGGCTCGGCAAACGCCTCGAAGATTCCCGCGAACTCGGTGGGATAGCGGTGCTCCAGTTCGTCAAAAAATCCAGGCAAAAAGAGCACCGAGCGCGAGTGATAAAGCTGCCCTGCAAACAGCGGACTTAGCTCCTCGCCGCAGCTATCTTGGATAAAGCTGCACACCGCGCTGTTCGGCCACGGCCCGCGCAGTGGCTTAAGGTTCGCAGGCGTTATGCCAGCCTTGGGCATGCATATGAGCGTGGGCGCGCTGACCTCGCTCACGCACGCGTACGGTTCGGGCGTGTATTCGGCTAGGTGCATGTTGTGCATCGGGGTAATGAAATGCTCCATGACGATGCAGGTGGGGGAAAGGGGCATGATCCATGCGCGTCCGTGCGCCCGATCGTTTGCCACCTCACCGGTAAAGACGGCGCCCTTGCCGGAAAGCTGCAGGCCAAACTGCTCAAATTGCGGTGCGTAGAGCTCGGTTATATCGGTTGCTGCCCGCCGCATTTTCAAAAGCGTCCCCTTCCTTTGCGGAAACGTCCACGCCTGGCTCGATTGTGTGCCTCGGCTAACACGCCAATGATAAGTTTCTAACGGTTAACTCTCAAGCCGTTAGAAAGGAATCTCATGGCAAAGGGATCAAAAAGGGAAGGCGGCGGCATCGGCGAGCTGCTTGCATATGCCGGCGACCGTAAATTCCTAACATATTTGGGCATGGCTCTCTCGGCGCTCTCGCAGCTGCTGAGCTTTGGCCCGTACGTGTGTATCTGGTTTGTTGCGCGAGACCTTATCGCCGTGGCGCCTAACTGGAGCGAGGCCACCGACATCGCGATGTATGGTTGGTGGGCTGTGGGCTTTGCCCTGGCGAGCATTGTGGTTTATTTCGTGGGACTCATGTGTACGCACCTATCCGCGTTTCGCTGCGCGTCCAATATCCGCAAGGCTACGAGCGAGCATCTGCTTAAGCTGCCGCTCGGCTACTTTGACACGCATGCCACCGGTGAGCTGCGCCGTATCGTAGACGGATGCGCCGCCTCAACCGAGACGCTGCTCGCACACATGCTACCCGATATCGCCGGCGCCACCGCCATGGTTGCAGGTCTGCTCGTGCTGCTTTTCGCCCTCGATTGGCGTTTGGGCGCGGCGTGCCTTATCTCGGTCGTCGTTTCGCTTGGCGCCATGGCTACCATGATGGGCGGCAAGGGCGGCGAGTTTATGAAGGCCTACATGGGCGCGCTGGTCAAGATGAACAAGACCGGTACCGAATACGTACGCGGCATTCCCGTGGTCAAGGTGTTTCAGCAGACGGTCTATTCCTTTAAGGCGTTCCACGACGCGATCGCCGAATACGCCGACATGGCGCAAAACTATTCGGGCACGTTCTGTCGAGGTCCGCAGGTACTCAACCTTACCGCGCTCAATGGTCTTGTGGCATTCCTATTGCCCGTGGCGTTGCTGTTGGCGCCGGGCGAGACGGACTTCGCGCATTTTATGGCCAACTTCACGTTTTACGCGATATTTTCGGCCGTGGTGCCGACGGCCATGACCAAGCTCATGTTTGTGGGCGAGGCGTCTCAGATGAGTGCCGATTCGCTGGCTCGCATCCGAAGCGTCATGGATTCCAAGCAGCTCTCCGTGCCCGCTCAACCCAAGTACCCTGCCAGCAGCGACGTGCGATTTGAGGATGTGAGCTTTACCTACGAGGGCGCCGAGGCGCCTGCCGTCAACCATGCGAGTTTTAGCGTTTCCGCGGGTAGTACCCTCGCGCTTGTGGGTCCTTCGGGAGGCGGCAAGTCAACCTGTGCAAGCCTGATCCCGCGTTTTTGGGATGTTTCCTCGGGTCGAGTGCTCGTAGGCGGTGTGGACGTTCGCGATATGGATCCGAACGAGCTTATGGACCAGGTCGCCTTCGTGTTCCAGACCAACCAGCTGTTCCGGCAAACACTTGCCGATAACGTGCGCGCCTCCAAGCCTACGGCCACTGACGACGAAGTGCGTGCGGCCCTCTCCGCAGCTCAGTGCGACGACATTGTGGCCAAGCTCCCACAGGGCATCAACACCATGCTCGGCGCCGGCGGAGCATATCTTTCGGGCGGCGAGGTCCAGCGCGTGGCACTCGCCCGCGCGATCCTTAAAGACGCTCCTATCGTGGTGCTCGATGAGGCCACGGCGTTTGCCGACCCCGAGAACGAGGCGCTCATCCAGCGCGCCTTTAGCAAGCTGGCGGCGGGTCGCACGGTCATTATGATCGCGCACCGGCTTTCTACCGTGGTGGGGGCCGACAAGATCGTGGTGCTCAACCAAGGTAGCGTGCAGGAGGCCGGCACCCATGCCGAGTTGCTGTCCCAAGAGGGTCTGTATGCCAAGATGTGGGCCGAATACGAACAGGCCGCGAGCTGGAAAATCACTGCAGCGACCGCGGATGCCGCTGTCACGAAGGGAGGCGAGGCCTAAATGTTCGCCTCATTCCAAAAGAAGTACTTCCTATCCGATAAAGGCGTCGCCGGCGTAAAACGCGGCATTTTCTGGACCGCGCTCACCAATCTCATTACCATGGCCGGCATGGGCTTATTGTTCCTGGTCATGGCCGGTTTTGTCGAACATCTCGCCACCGGTGCCGACCTGTCGGATGCCCTGCCGATTGTGGGCGGCCTCCTGGTCTTTTTTGTGTTGCTCTTTGCCTCTAACTGGCAACAGTATTACTACACCTACTGCATCTTTTACGAGGAGTGCGGCAAGCAGCGTATGGAGATCGCCGAGCGCTTGCGCAAACTGCCGCTGTCGTTTTTTGGTCGTCGTGATCTGGCCGATTTAACCGAGACCATCATGGGTGACGTTCAGACTATGGAGCATGCCTACAGCCATGTGCTGGGAGAACTCTGGGGCGCCATCATCGCAAGTGCCATCGTGTTCGTGTCGTCGCTGTTCTTTTGCTGGCAGCTGGCGATCGCGGCGTTTTGGAGCATTCCCGTGGCCTTTGCCGTGCTGTATCTAACACGCGGCCCCATGACCCCGGTGTTCGACCGCGTGCGCGCCGAGAAGGTCAAGGTCACCGAGGCGATCCAGGAGACGCTCGACTGCGTGCGCGAAATCCGCGCCACCAACCAGGAGGCCCATTATCTTGAGGGGCTCAACGCCGTGATCGATGTCGAGGAGCGCGAGACCACCAAGGGCGAGCTCGTCAACGGGCTTCTGGTCAACTCCGCCTTCTCCATTCTGCGTCTGGGCATTGCCACCACGCTGGTCACGGGCGCCACGATGGTCGCCTCCGGGCAGGTCGACTTTTTGGTGATGTTTGCCTTCCTGCTTATGGTGAGCCGTATCTACGCGCCGTTTGATCAGGCCCTTATGCTCGTGTCGGAGCTGTTTGTCGCCGAGTCGTCTGCCAAGCGCATGCGTTCCATCATGGAAGAGCCTGTGGCGCGGGGCAGCGAGAAATTTGAGCCCGTGGGCCACGATGTGGTGTTCGATCACGTGGCATTTGGCTATGGTGCGGGCGAGGACGGCCGCGCCGGCGAGAAAGTTCTTACCGATGTGAGCTTTACCGCCAAGGAAGGCGAAGTTACGGCGCTGGTCGGTCCTTCGGGTTCCGGTAAGTCTACGGTGAGCCGCCTGGCCGCGCGCTTTTGGGACGCCACCGAAGGCACGGTCACCGTGGGTGGCGTGGATGTTGCGAGCGTGGACCCCGAGGTGCTGCTGCGCGACTACGCCATTGTGTTCCAAGACGTGCTGCTCTTTGACGACACGGTGATGGGAAACATCCGTCTTGGTCGTCGCGATGCCACCGATGAGGAAGTGCTTGCTGCCGCGCGTGCCGCCAACTGCGACGAGTTTGTGAGCCGCATGCCGCAGGGCTATGACACCATGATCGGCGAGAACGGCTCCAAGCTGTCCGGCGGCGAGCGCCAGCGCATCTCCATCGCCCGCGCGCTGCTCAAAGATGCGCCGATTGTGTTGCTGGACGAGGCGACGGCGAGTTTGGATGTGGAGAACGAGACCGTGGTGCAGCAGGCGCTCTCCCGCCTGCTCGCAGGAAAGACAGTTATCGTGATCGCCCACCGTATGCGCACGGTAGAAAATGCCGATAAGATCGTTGTACTCAAGGATGGTGTGGTTGCCGAGCAGGGCACTCCGGCGCAGCTCAAGGCGGCAGGTGGAGAATTCGCCCGCATGGTTGCGCTGCAAAAGGAAGCGGCTGCCTGGCAGCTGTAAGAAGGGGCAAAGGAACAGTCCCTTTGTCACATTGACAATCGGTTACTCCGCATCGTTAATTTTCAAAAGGTTAGCCATGGCTGACCTAGATAGTTAGATAGAATTAAGGTATTTCAAAAGCGTGCTCGAGCTAACTGATGAACTCGGGTGCTAAGGCACCATGCCGCGCCCCATGCGGCAAAAGGGAGAAGCAACATGAAGAAGTCGACGTTTAACACCCTGCTTGTTGGTGGCGGTTTTCTGCTTGGCACGGCCGGCATCAAGCTGCTTACCAGCGCTCCGGTCAAGAATGCCTGCGTGCAGGGTATTGCGTGCGGTATGCGCATCAAGAACGGCTACCAAGACATGGTCGAGCAGGCCAAGGCTAATGTCGACGACATGGTTGCCGAGGCTGCTTACATCACCCAGAGCGAGGCCGCCGCGGACAACGCAGCTGAGTAGCGCTTCCAGGCACAAACTATGAGATTCTCGATTATCAGCGAGATCCCCGGCAGGACCCGCCTCCAGTTGGCGGGTCCTGTGCCAGAGAGCGATCTCGATGCGCTTCTTAAGCTTGGTGGCGACATCGACGGCGTGCGCAAGGTGCGCGTGTATGGCCGCATTGGCCAGATGGCGCTGGAGTACGACGAGCCGCGACGCGATGCCGTGCTGGCCGCCGTCGGTGCGCTCGACGCTCAGGCCATTGCCGACGCAAAGACGGGCTACGTGATACAACTCGAGCCGCGCAAGCACAAGCTCGTCATGGATCTTGCCACACTTGTCGGCGCCCACTACGCACGTCGCTGGTTTTTGCCCACGCCCCTGCGTGCGGTGTTTGTCGTGGCCGGTTACATGACCTTTTTGCGCGCCGCCCTCCGTGAGCTCGCGCAGCCGCGCCTGACCGTTCCCGTGCTCGACGCTTCGGCCATCGGCATTTCGTTCGTCAAGCGTGATGTCGACACCGCGGGCCAGACGATGTTCCTGCTCAACGTGGGCGAGCTGCTCGAGGACTACACCCGCGCCATGAGTGAAAACGAGCTCATCAACTCGCTGCTCGATGTGCCCGACAAGGCGCAAAAGGTTGTCGGCGACACCGAGGTAAGCGTTGCCGCGACCGAGCTTGAGCCCGGCGATCTGGTCGCCGTGCGCACCGGCATGTCCATCTGCATCGACGGTGTTGTCGAGCAGGGGAGCGCTATGGTCAACCAGGCGACCCTGACCGGCGAGCCGCTGGCCGTCGAGCGCAGCGTGGGCGACGACGTGTTCGCCGGTACCGTCGTGGAAGACGGCGGCATCTTGGTGCGCGTGCGCGCCAATACGGCGCAAACCAAACTGCGCTCAATCGTCTCGCTCGTGCAGACGGCCGACTCGCTCAAGTCCGAGGGCCAGTCGCATATGGAGGACCTTGCCAACAAGATCGTCCCGTGGAACTTCCTGCTCGCGGGCCTAGTTGCGCTTACTACCCGCAGCCTCATCAAGACCTCGGCGGCACTGATGGTCGACTACTCGTGCGCACTCAAGCTCACGGGTTCCGTTGCCGTCATGACCGCTATGAGCGATGCTGCCAAGATGGGCGTCATGGTCAAGGGCGCGAAGTACTTTGAGTCGTTTGCCAAGGCCGACACCATTGTCTTTGACAAGACCGGCACGCTCACCGAGGCGCAGCCGCGTCTTGCCTGCGTACTCACCACCGATGGCTGGAGCGAGGATGAGGTCCTGCGCCTTTCCGCTTGCCTGGAGGAGCATTTCCCGCATCCGGTGGCGCGCGCCGTGGTCAATGCGGCATGCGAGCGCGAGCTCGAGCACCGCGAGCGCCATGCCGCTGTCGAGTACATCGTGGCGCACGGCATCGCTTCGTCCATTGAAGGACGTCGCGCCATCATCGGTTCCGCGCACTTTGTATTTGAGGACGAGGGCGCACAGCTCGAATCCGACATCAAGGAGCGCATTGAGTCCCAGATGCAGGGCCTGTCGCCGCTGTATCTGGCGGTCGATGGAAAGGTCGTCGGCGTGCTCGGCATCGAAGATCCGCTCAAGCCTGGGGTCCGTGAGGCCATCGCCGACCTGCATGCGCTGGGCGTCAAGCATGTCGTTATGCTCACGGGCGATTCCGAGCGCACGGCCGAGCGCATTGCGCGCGAGGCGGGTGTCGACGAGTTTAAGGCCGAACTGCTGCCCGAGGACAAGTACGCCTATGTGGAACGCATTAAGAGCGAGGGGCGCCATGTTGCCATGGTGGGCGACGGCGTCAACGATTCGCCGGCGCTCGGTTTGGCCGACGTGGGCCTGGCCATGGGTGGCGGAAGCGACATCGCCAAGGAAGTCGCCGATATCATCCTGACCGATACGGATCTGGCCGCGATCGTGCGCCTGCGCCGCATGAGTCAGGGTCTCATCGACCGTCTGACGAGTTCGTATTCCAAGGTGATGCTCACCAACTCGGCGCTGTTGGCATTGGGTATTACCGGCATGATCACTCCGCAGACGTCGTCACTGCTGCACAACGGCTCAACGATCGCCTACAGCCTGGGCAACGCCAAGGCATATCTGCGTTAGCAGACGTGTTCGCCCACGTTATCTGGCCTGCGCCCAGACGGCATCGGTGTCGTCCGGGCGCAGGCCTTTTGCGTTTGGATGCCAACGTATGGGTTGATTCGTTTTGCGTCGACCATGCTGAGTCGCTTGCCGCGCGTGCGTTTATTGGGCAGGCGGCGGAGGCGGGGGCATTGCTGTTCTTTCCGGTGCATATCGCCAAGGACGTGCTGTACGTTGTTCAACACGAGCTGAAGCGTAGCGTTCTTGCCAGTGGGGAAGCGCTCGACGAGGCATCTGCCCGTGCAATTGGCGATGCGGCGTTGGCGTTTGTTCGGAACATGACCGAAAACGCCACGGCCGTGGGTGCAGATGCGTCGGACCTTTGGCTGGCCGACAAATACTTAGCGCTCCATCGCGATTACGAGGACAACTTGGTGCTCGCCGCGTGCAAGCGCGCGCAGGTCGATTACTTGGTGACCAACGATCGCAAGCTGCTCGAACATGCCGATCTTGCAGCAAAGACCCCGCGCCAAATGATACCGATTCTGGCTTTGGCCGAACGCGGCGGCGCGGCTATCGGTTGACGCGAACTGTTTGTGGGCCTCTTGGACGACGATGCGCCAAGGGACCCGCGCCTTCTATTTACAAAAGCTCGGCCTTAATGGCGGGACTTTCTGCGAGCTGCTCGGCTGCCTTTTCGTCGGAGCTGTCGAGTGCTGCCAGACTGCGGTAGACCCACTCGTTGACCTGGGTGTTCTTGACGCCTGCGGTCTGCATAAGGGCGCCTACCTCGCGGATTGCTGCGAGCAGATCGGCTTTGGGACCCGCGAGTTCGACCTCGATGCCGTGGTAGGCGGCCACGCCGCGGTTCTCACTCACGTGGTCGATAAAGCCCTCGACGGTCTCAAGCTGCTGGGCGAGAGCCACATCATCGTTAGCGTCCAGCGCGACGAGTGCGTTCGAAACCGTGAGGGCGGGATGTCCGCAGGGGACAAAGCCTTCGATGACATCCATAGCTTCGGTAATGGTTGAGCCCAGGCCTGCGAGGGCATTGACGAGTTGCTGCTTGGTATCCATAACGGTCCTTTCGACGGGTCAATTTTGCTTGGCGAAAATATACGTTACGCGATCGGTGGCAAAAGTGCGAAGTGCGGCGCACATTGGGGTCTTCACAGCTCGTGCATAGAACAGCTGTCCGCTTTCAGAACGTGGTAAGATAACACTCCACAAGCGGGGCTCGCCCTGCATGCTCCTTGAAAAGTCGACGGGTGTTGGGTGCTTGCGTGCCCAATGCCATCCAGACTTTCCCGACATTCGGGGGCGACTGGTTTCGACACGATAGCTCTGAGAGAGGAAGCAAGCCGAGGTCTCCTCGCCTCGTTAAACAGGGGTACCGTCAAATTGAATTGACAACAACTCTTCTTTTGAGCCTATGGCTCTCGCTGCTTAGTTTATAGCGGCGCGTCAACCCGGTGATTTCCCCGACACCGGCGCGACGTCATTTTAGGGGAATGCTCCTGCGCACGTAATCGGTATGGCGCAGGCTAAGACCGAACCGGTTAGGACGCCGCGAGCGTGTCGCTGCGCGCAAAGCGTCCGAGACAAAACCAGCGACTGAGCTTGGAGATGCCAATCAGGGGGCTTTCGTGGACCGGAGTTCGATTCTCCGCGCCTCCACCATACGTAACAGGCAGGTAGAGAAGTGTCTCTACCTGCCTTTTTATTACATATGGATACCGCGGAGAATCGAACTCTATGCAGGGCGCGGGCGTTAAGCAAACGCGAAGCGTTTGTAGCCCGCGGGCGAGGGCG
>URNQ01000065.1 GCA_900549245.1 uncultured Collinsella sp. | reverse complement strand
GATATCGGGGACAGCAAAGACGTGGCAGCCAGCCGTAATGCCCGAGACGCAGCCGTTGCGCGAATCCTCGACCACGGCACATTCCTCGGGAGCAAAGCCCGCGCGCTCGCAGGTAAGCAGATACATCTCGGGGTCGGGCTTGCCGTGCACGACGTCCTCGCCGCAGGTCACCGTTTCAAACTTGTCAAAGAGACCGACCATCTTAAGGTTGCGCTCGGCCGTAACGTGGCGCGACGACGTCGCAAGACCCACGTGATAGCCCGCGGCCAGCAGCTCGTCCAGGCACTCGGCGGCGCCGGCCTTAAGCTCCAGATCGGTCTTGACCATCTCGTCACGAATTTCCTTGTGGCGGGCATAGATCGCCTCGGCGGTTTCGCTGCTGCCATAATGCTCCTCAAGGATGCCCATGACATCGGGCAGCGTGCGACCGATAAACTGATGGATCAGTGCTTCATCAATCGCGATCCCCAGCTCGGCAGCGCCCGCCTTCCACGCCTTGACGCCCAAACGCTCGGTATCGACCAGCGTTCCGTCCATGTCAAAAATAACAGCCTTGATCATATCGGTCCCCCATCGACTCTCGCTGTCGCGTTGCCGCAACTCTACCGCATTTGGCAACTTGTATATAACGTATATGCCATATTGCACTTTCGTTACACAGATAGAAGTCTTATGGCAAGTAACGCATTAGGATTATAGTTTTCGATCGAGTACTCAACGATAAGGAACGTTTCATGATTTTAGACACCACGGCACCCGCAGAGGAGCTTCAAGACAAGCTATCGGCGCTCGAACAGCTGCTTTTGGCATACGGGCGCGTGGCTATCGGGTTTTCCGGTGGCGTCGACAGCAGCTTTTTGGCCGCGGTCTGCGCCCGCATCATGCCTACCAATACCCTCCTCGTCCATCTCATCACGCCGCTCATCGGCACGCCCGAACAGACTTCGTTTGAGCAGTCCGTTGATGGGCAGGCCAATGAGGGGCCGCATTTTAAGCTCCCCGTGCTCAATCTTTCGGTGGATCAGCTGCAGCTCCCCCAAGTAGCCTGCAACGATGCTAATCGCTGCTACCACTGCAAGCACGCCGGCTTTACCGCCATCGTCAACCACGCCAAGTCGCTCGGCTTTCCCACCGTCATCGATGGCAGCAATGCAAGCGATCGCGGTGACTACCGCCCCGGCATGCGTGCGGCAGAAGAGCTCGGCGTACGCTCGCCCCTTATGGAGGTCGGCTTTACCAAGGACGAAGAGCGCGAGCTGCTGCGCGCATGGGGCTATCCCGTTTGGAACCTGCCGGCGGGAGCATGTCTTGCCACCCGCGTCCCCACGGGCGAGGAGCTTACGCGCGAGAAGGTCGATTTAATCCGCGCCTGCGAGGATTACCTGCACAATCTTGATCTGGCACAGGTACGCGCGCGCTTGATCGGCGGCTGCATGCATATCGAGGCCGCACCCGCAGATGTCGCCAAGATTGCTGCCCTCGGTGGCAACGCCGTCGATGCCGAGGGCAAAACCCCGCTGCCCGCCGTTATCGAGTCCGCGCTGCGCGAGCTGGGCTGCGACCATATCTCCCCCGAGGTCACCCCCTACATCCACGGCAACATGAACCTTTAGATTACGCCGTTTTACAAACGGCGTAACTGCTCGGCGCTGCGCGGGCTCCGGGCACATATGCTCAACCTGGACTGCGTTAACTGACCTGTCAATAAGGGACAGGTTTGTTTTGGCAGGTTTTATCTTGGGAAAATATCGCGAGGCAGTCGCCCCTCTAGCACCCATCAAACTTCGAGAGACGATAGAGGGGCAATTCGGCTGCATCTACTTCTTCCGATAGCGGCGGTTGCGGCTCGTCGATGAACCCATTACTTCGATGAGCCCTTTATCCGTCATTTTTGGCAGATGGTAGCTGACGGACGAATTTTGGCATTCCGTCTCTCTAAAACAAGGGCTCCACTCTTTAAGGTGCACACTTCCTAACCGTGCCCTAAGTTGCGGTGAAATAACTCACGATTAGCCTGCCAAAAAGGGATAGGTTTATTTTGGCAGGTTTTATCTGGGGAAACGCAAACAGGGCCGCGACACCTATATGGCGTCGCGGCCCTTTTCCTTGGAGAAGGATCGATTGATTGAACGGGATGACCGTTCTAGTCTTCGAGTCCGCTATTGATGAGCTCCGCAATCTCAACGGGATCGGTGCTCGCGCGCACCTTGTCGCGGAAGCCGGCGTCCATCAGCATTACGGCAGCCTTGGAGAGCAGGCGCAGATGCGTGGTTCCAGCCTCGCCGGCAGGCACGTACAGCGCGAGCGCAACATCGACGGGCACCCCATCGAAGCTCGGCCATTCAACGGGCTCGGTCAGTTTAAGCACGGCAACGCCCGGCGTGTGGATCGCGTCGCTTTTGGCATGCGGAACGGCAAAACCGGCGACAAGGCCGGTCTCGGCCTCGTTCTCGCGAGCAATGAAGGCGGCCTCTACGGCAGATGCGTCATCGGCAAAGCCGAGCTCGATGGCCTGCTCGGACAAATAATGTAGGGCGTCCTCGCGCGAGGCGGCGGTATACCCGATTGTCACTTGGTTGGCAGATACAAATCCCATGGAAACCTTCCTTACAACACGGACCTGACCGCAGCTTCGATGCCGTCGGCGTCCAAACCGTACTTGTGCAGCAAATCGACCGCAGGGCCGGACTCGCCATACACATCGCGCACGCCGACGCGACGCGTCGGCACCGGATGCTGCTCCGCGAGCACCGAGGCCACGGCCTCGCCAAGACCACCGATAATCGAATGCTCCTCGGCAGTGACCACACGACCGGTCTTCTTGGCGCTGGCAACCACCAGGCGCTCATCAAGCGGCTTGATCGTGTGCATATTGATGACCTCGGCATCGATACCATCGGCAGCGAGCGCCTCGGCAGCCTCAAGCGCCTCGGCGACCATAAGGCCACAAGCGATGATGGTCACATCGGACCCCTCGCGCACGACCACGCCGCGACCAATCTTGAACTCATAGTCCTCGTGATCGTTAATGACCGGCGTTGCCAGGCGTCCGAAGCGCATGTAGACCGGTCCCTCAAACTCATAGGCGGCGCGCACGCAAGCGCGAGCCTCGATGTCATCGGCGGGAACGATTACCGTCATACCCGGGATCGTGCGCATGAGCGCGATGTCCTCGCAGCACTGATGCGTGGCGCCGTCTTCACCGACCGAGATACCCGCATGCGTGGCACCGATTTTGACGTTAAGGTGCGGATAGCCAATGGAATTACGCACTTGTTCGTACGCGCGGCCGGCGGCGAACATGGCAAAGGTGCTCGCAAAGGCGACGTGGCCCGTGGTCGCAATGCCGGCGGCGAGCCCCATCAAGTTGCTCTCGGCAATGCCGGCATCGTAGAAGCGCTCAGGGTGCGCAGCCTTAAACTTACCCGTCTGCGTAGCGGCAGCCAGGTCGGCATCGAGCACTACAAAGTCATCGTGCTCATTGCCCAGCTCGACGAGCGCCTCGCCGTAGCTTACGCGCGTGGCGACTTTTTTGACCTCTGCCATTAGAGCTCCTCTCCTGCTGCCGCAAGCTCGGCCATGGCCTGCTCAAACTGTTCATCGTTGGGCGCCTTGCCATGCCAGCCAACCTGGTTCTCCATAAAGGAGACGCCTTTGCCCTTCACCGTCTCGGCGATGATAGCGACGGGCACGCCGGTCACCTCACGAGCCTCGGCGAAAGCCGCCTCAATCTGTGTCATGTCGTTGCCATCGGCTAGCTCGATCACATGCCACTTAAAGGCGCGGAACTTGTCAGCGAGCGGCATGGCCGAGTTGACCTCATCGATCGTGCCGTCAATCTGCAAGCCGTTGTGGTCGACGACGGCAACAAGATTGTCGAGCGCATGGTTGCCGGCAAACATGGCCGCCTCCCACACCTGGCCCTCCTCGCACTCGCCGTCGCCCAGCAACGTGTAGACGCGGTAGCTGTCACCCCAGTGCTTTGCGGCGAGTGCCATTCCAACCGCGGCGGAGATACCCTGACCGAGCGATCCGGTGGACATATCGATGCCCGGGGTGTCGTTCATGTTGAGATGGCCCTGCAGTCGGCTGCCAATATGGCGGAGCGTCTCGAGCTCTTCGACGGGAAAATAGCCGCGATTTGCCAACACCGAATACAGGCCCGGCGCCGCGTGACCCTTGGAGAGCACAAAGCGATCGCGATCGGCCCTGTGAGGGTCGGCAGGATCGATATTCATTTCCTCAAAGTACAGATAGGTCATGATGTCGGCAGCGCCGAGCGATCCACCCGGATGTCCCGACTTAGCCGCGTGAACCGCGGTCACGACACCCTTCCTGACCTCATTGGCGACCTTCGCCAGCTCCTGGTTGGTCATACGAATTCCTCTCTTGAGAACAACCCCGGCACCAGATGACGCGATGCCGGGGCAATCCACTCGTTAAGCCTGAGCGACGACCTTCTGCCAGTCAGCCTCAAAAGAGGCGAGGCCCTGGTCGGTCAGCGGGTGATGCAGGCACTTCTTGAGAGCGGCCATGGGCACGGTCGCGATGTCGGCACCAAGAAGAGCCGCCTGGGTCACGTGGTTGGGCGTGCGGACCGAAGCAGTGATGATCTCGACGGTGTCGTCGACGTTCTTGCCGGTCCAGTCATAGTTCTTGATGCAGGTCACGACATTGTCGAGCTGCGAGATGCCGTCCTCGGCGATGTCGTCAAAGCGGCCGACAAACGGGCTGATGTAGCGGGCGCCGGCGTTGGCGGCCATAAGGGCCTGCGTCGGCGAGAAGACGAGCGTCATGTTGACACGCACGCCTGCATCGGCCAGCGCGCGGCAGGCGGCGAGGCCGGCCTCGCAGACGGGGAGCTTGACCACAATGTTGGGGGCGAGGGCGGCAAGGCGCTTGCCCTCCTCGATCATGCCCTCGGCCGTGGTGGCGGTAGACTCGGCAGACACGGGCAGACCCTCGCAGAGCTCGGCAATCTTGAGCATATGGGGCTCAAAGTCGGCGAGCTTACCGCCGGTCTTGGCGTACAGGGACGGATTGGTGGTAACACCGGCCAGGCAGCCCCAGCTCTTGGCCTCGGCAATCTCGTCAAGGTTGGCGGTATCGATAAAGAACTTCATGGTGCAAACTCCTTCTAAGGAATCCAAAACTCAAAAAATAGGACAAAGGGGATGTCCCTTTGTCCTATGTGCCGGGCCCGCAGCTGGGACATGCCCCGGGCCCGGCGTCGTGTAGGAAAAGCTACTTAGAGAGCCTTCTCGATGCGGCTCGTGACGCCCTTGAGGTTAAGACCGACGACGTACTGCTTGATCGGGCGCTTGATGTGCTCGATCACAAAGCGCTTGCCATCGATGTCCTGGGCAGCGAGGTTGCGGTAGAGCTTCTCGACCTGCTCCTTGACCTCGGGGTCGTTGAAGGCGTAGTGACCGGAGACATCCAGAATCTTCAGGCTGAGCTCGTCGTCTGCCAGGATGTCATCAACCTGCAGGTTAACGTCATCGCCGGTCATCCACTTGCGCCAGCGCTCGGTCTTGATAGCCTTGACCAACAGCGTGTGGTACAGGTCGGAAGGATCATCGCACAGGCCGTTGTCGACCAGAATCTGCTCGGTAGCGCAGAGCTTGAGGTAAGCGCGGGTCTCCTCGGTGCCGTACTGAGGGGCGACATTGGAAGCGGTCACGTGTGCCGGGATGTGCTCGAGCAGCGTCGCATCGTCCAGGTAGTCGGCGTTGTGCTCCTTCAGGCCAACGCCGTAGCGCTTGGCCATGTCGGCGAGCTCGCGGGCATTCTTAAAGTTGTAATGACCGACCTGCTCAGTCCAACGGGTGAGCGTACCGGTCTGGCCGACGATAAAGGTGGGCATGGGGCAGCCGCGCTTCTCGAGCTCGGGCTGCAGCTGAGAAATGAACTCCTCGTACTTGTCGGTGGAGGTCAGGCCGCCATTGGTCTCCTCGGTACCGACCTCATAGGCAACCTCGGGCAGGTTATGCTCGCGACGGTACTGCTCAAGGTAGTCGATAAGATCAATCGTGCGGCGAAGCACCACGTCGAGTGGAATGACCTTGCCGATCTGATAGGGGTCCTTGGTGGGGTCGACCATCAGCAGGTCAAAGCCTGCCTCCATGTCGGCGACAAAGGACTTGCGGGCGAGCTCCATGGCCTCGTCCTCGGGCAGGTGGGCGTTACGCTCCTCGTCGCGCTGCCACGGACCGCCGTGATCGCGGCACAGGTAGTACGGACCGGTGTAACCCACCTCGTCGGCAACCTTCTTGATGTCGGCGGCAAAGCGCGTCTGGTCCCAACCGTTGACGTAGCCGGCGCCCATCTCGTCCATATCGACCTGGTTGCGGCTGGCGATAAACATGGGCGGGAAATCCTCGTCCTTGGCAAGCTCGAACACGGCCTGAATCAGGTTGGGGCTCATGGGGCCAATGCCGACCATGGTTGCGTGATCGCCGCTATCCTGCAGCTTGAGCATGCCCTGAACGGCCTGGCGGATGGTGAGGTTGGACATTTTGTTCTCCTTCTCCAGAGGATTTTTGACAAAAGTTCCCTGGGACCCAGATGTGGGCCCTATCAGTACGGATGGATTTTGTTGTGTAGGGGCGGTTGTGCGGAGTCAAATCCATCCCTCCGCACAACCGGAGTCCTTAAAGGTTTACTTGGCCTGCTTATCGAGCGTGGGCTTCATGGCAATCAGGATTGCAGCGGCGACCAAGGAGCCAATCACGATGTCCAGGCAGAACAGCGCGACGTTGTTGGTGGCCAGGGCGACAATAAAGCCACCATGCGGAACGTAGCAGTCGATGCCCTGGAAAGCGGCAAGCGCCGCGCCCACGGCAGAGCCGATGCAGATGCCGGGCAGGGTGTGGCCAAGATCCTTGACCGCGAAGGGGATAGCGCCCTCGGTAATGCCGATGCAGCCCATGAACAGCGCGGAGATGCCCATCTGACGGTCAGCGTCATCGAACTTGTTCTTGGCGATGAGCGCGGCGAGACCACAGGCGATCGGGGGAATGGCGACGGCGACGCGGAACATACCGTTGGGGCCGTAGATGCCGGAGGCCATGATGGCCATGGTAAAGGTCGAAGCGGTCTTGTTGATGGGGCCACCCATATCGAAGGCGGTCATAACACCAATGACCAGGCCCAGGACGACGGCGGAGCCGCCCTGCAGGCTACCGAGCACGCTGGTGAGCCAATCCATCACAAAGCCAAGCGGCGTGGCCAGGATGTAGATGTAGGCCATGCCCAGGACGAGCGAGGTCAGAATCGGGATGATCAAAATCGGCATGATGGTCTGAATGGTGTTGTTGACCTTCCAGGTCTTCATCCAGCGGACAAAGTAGCCGCAGATAACCGCCATGATCATGGCACCCAAGAAGCCGGTCGAAACGCTGTTGCCGCTCGGGGTGACGACGGCGTTGTTAACCAAGTAGCCCAGGACGAAGCCAGGGGCAAGCGCGGGCTTGCCGGCCATCGAGTAGGAGATGTATGCCGCAAGCACCGGGATCATCATAGAGATGCCGGCCATGCCGATGGTGTTAAGGCTCACCATCAACGGGTTGGTGACCTCCATGCCGTTAGCACCGGCAGTACCGGATGCCAACGAGAAGGCGAGGAACACGCCACCGATAACGACAATGGGGATAAAATAGGAAACGCCGGTATTGAATGCATTGAGCAGCGTCTTGCCAGGATCGGCAAAGATAGACTGCTTGGACGCCGGTGTCGGGGCCTGCGGGGCAGCGGAGACGGCCTTCTTCTCTGCCTTGGCCTCGGCCTTGGGCGCGTCAACGGCGCCACCCGTCGCCTTGATGATCTCAACGGCCTGGTCGATGATCTTTACCGGATCGGCGATTACATCCGAGGTGCCGACCTTCAGGAACTTGCCCTCGGCCATCTTCTGCTCAAAACGATCCTCGTTCTCGACACCCACGTCGACGGACTCGAGCACCAGGTCGGCGGAATCCACGTCTTCCTGCGTCAGCTCGTTCTCGATACCCAGGCCACCCTGAGCCTCGACTTTGCACTCGATGCCACGGGCGGCGCATTCATCCTGAATCGCCTTCTGGGCCATATACGTGTGGGCAATACCCACGGTACAGGCGGCAACGCCTACGATCTTCATTGCTTCCCTCTTTTCATAGAGTTGCGTGCGCAAGACACCGTTTGCGGAGGCCTCCGGAGCATCCCCTGCCGTTTGGACTTGCTGTCTTTTCGACAAGACCAATATAGGTGCTCGTTTTTCTTAATGCTAGCTTATTTCGGTAAACGCGCAGGTCAGAGCGTTGGTTATGCTATTTGGTTATGCGTTTAACCAAAAATGAATCCTGCGATTTTACCCTCGATTTCAAAAGTCAAGAAGTATTTGATTTTCTCGGTGGACGGCAGATGCGCATGCCGGCCACAAATTTCGACCCTACCCGTATACCGCATTTGTTGCATACTCATATGAAAGGAAAAGGTCGCTCACCGAAGCGCATCCCTCACCAAGACTCAAAGTCATCATGTTGGAAAATGCTCATCTGTCGGAAGGAGTCGCTGTGGCAAAACAGCGCGTTACGATCGCAGACGTCGCTCGAGAGGCGGGGGACCCCCCGGGAAGAGGCGCCGCTTTGAATCCGAC
>URNQ01000064.1 GCA_900549245.1 uncultured Collinsella sp. | reverse complement strand
TTTCGGGTTCACCATCCATGGTGGGGCGCGTTTCTAACGAAGCCGTAACGGCCGTTGGGTTCTTTTAGCGCCAACCCTTCTCGACCCGCACATCATGATTAATTTGCTTAAGGCAACAACTTTCCCGATCGATGTAATCACCGAATCAAAACGTGTACATCAGCCATCAAAGATGCCGATAAATGTCATATTTAGAGGCTGATGTACACAAATGCAGAATCCCGCACAACCCAGTAGCATCCTCCATATGTCTGGACTCTCTATGCTTACGCTGGATAGACATCGCCGGAACGGGTATAGTATCGAAAGTTTTGTCGTTAACCAGCGGGGGAGTCCTGTGGGCATCAAAAAGAAGATCAAAAAGGAGCTTATCGGCACTTCCGATTACCCGTCGAATAAGATCTTTACGATCTCCAATTTCATCACCTTTACGCGCCTGATCCTCACCCTGGTATTTCTGTACCTGTTTGTGACGGATAACAACCGCGTCATCGCCATCGTTATCTACGCCGTCGCCGCCTCTACCGACTGGATGGACGGTCAGATCGCCCGCATGACCAAGACGGTCTCGTGGCTCGGCAAGGTCATGGATCCCATCTGCGACCGTGCGCTGCTGTTCACCGGCGTACTTGGGCTGGTGGTCCGCGGAGAGCTGCCCATCTGGGTCTGCGTGCTCATTATTGGCCGCGACATCTATCTGGGCATCGGCACGCTTATCGTTCGTCATTATCACCGTCGCCCCATCGATGTCGTCTTTCCCGGAAAGATTGCCACTGCACTGCTCATGACCGGCTTCTCGCTCATGCTGCTCGGGTTCCCCGTTATTGACGGCCTGCATCTTTTACCTTCAACCCTTACGGCCTTCCCGGGCCTCAACGGAAGCTCGGTGCCCCTCGGCATCTTCTTTGTGTACGGCGGCGTGATCTTCTCCATGCTCACGGCTGTCATCTATTCCATTAAGGGCGGAGTGGCCATTAAACAGGCTCTCGCGCATCCCGAGGACGAGGACATCGACTTTCTGAACCCTGAAATCGAAGACTGATTCGTTGGGGTATGATTACGTACGGTTCATTATTTGCGGCACGTCCGCGATAAGTTAGGGGTTGTCATGGACAACATGGTTAACAATATGCCTCAGAATGATAAGACTGCTGACGCTACCTGCGTATTCCGCGTGCCTTCAAGCGACGTCACCGTTCCCGACCTCATGGCCAACGTGCGCATCACCGCCCCCGTTCTGTCCATCGTCAAGGGTCCGCAGACTGGTGCCGCCTTTGAGCTCGAGGACGACGTGACCACCATCGGCCGCGATCCTGCGAACGGCATCTTCCTCAATGACATGACCGTATCGCGCAGCCACGCGCGCATTATCCGCGAGGGCCTCGGCGCTCGCATCGAGGACTTGGGCTCGCTCAATGGCACCTGGGTCGACGGTGCCATCGTCAATGCAGCCCCGCTGCACGACGGTTCTTCCGTCCAGATCGGTACGTTTACGCTCATCTACCACGAGAGCACGCCGGAGCGCATCGAAACCGGTGAGTAGGGCATGGCCGAACGCAACTATCTGAGTATCGGCCAAGTCGTCAACCTACTTCGAGGCGCATACCCCGATCTTTCGAACTCAAAAATTAGATTTCTAGAAGATGAGGGGCTCATTACCCCTCATCGTACGCCTAAGGGATACCGTCAGTACTCTAAGGAGGACGTTGATCGCCTGGAGGTCATCCTGCATTTGCAGAAGACCCGCTACATGCCGCTCAACGTGATTAAGCAGCGCTTGGAAAACGCCACGGACCTGTCAACGCTCGCTTACGAGGTGGGCTTGCTGTCCGATGTTCCGCTCAAGACGGAGCCCAAGGAGACTAAGCAAAAGCTGCATCCCATTGAGACCATTCCCGATATGCTGGGCGTCGAGATCTCGTTTATCCGCTCGCTCGCCGAGAACGACCTCATTCGCATCATCAAGAGTCCGCAGAATCGTGAGCTCGTCGATGGTCGCGATTTTCCAATCATCCGCTACTGCTCCGAGCTGTCACGCTTCCATATCGAGCCCCGCAACCTGCGTCAGTACGTGTCTTCCGCCAACCGCGAGTCCTCGATGTTTGAGCAGGTGCTCGTGAGCATGCTCGGAATGGATACCTCCGATGACGAGCGCGACGCCAAGCTCGAGCGTGCGTTTAAGAAGCTTCACGACCTGACCGAGGGTGTGCACACTGCGCTGCTCAAGAACCGCGTTTTTGAGTCGCTCAATGCCGTGGTCGAGGACGCCGACATCGATGCACTCGATGAGGAAATCACTCGCTCCGAGTCCACCAAAGCCAAAAACGAAGAGATAGCCACGCCGGCTTCGCACGAGGATTCTCTCGTAAAGCCGCTCAAGGTCGTCGCCCCTTCGCAATCCGGCACCGTCACCGCGGGCAAATAACCGCTGCTGATATTTCGGCAACCCATTGAAAGGTCATGCAATGTACGACTTCGAATCTCAAATCGTCGACATCCCCGACTATCCCGAGCCCGGAGTCATCTTTAAAGACATCACGCCGCTCTTTGGCAATCCCGAGGCGCTCAAAGCCATGACCGATACCCTCGCCGAACACTTTGCCGGCATGGGAATCACCAAGGTCGTGGGTCCCGAGGCTCGCGGCTTTATGGTTGGCGTACCGGTGGCTGTAGCCCTTGGCGCCGGCTTTGTTCCCGCACGTAAACCGGGCAAGCTGCCGCGCGAGACCGTAAGCCAGAGCTACGAGCTCGAGTACGGCACCGATTCAATTGAGATCCATGCCGATGCCATTACCTCTAAAGATACCGTGTTGATTCTGGACGACTTGGTCGCGACGGGCGGAACCGTCGAGGCAACAGGTAAACTGGTGCGAGATATGGGCGCAAAGCTTATCGGTTACGGTTGTATACTTGAGCTTGCGTTTCTCAACCCGCGCGAGAAGCTCACGCCGTCTGATGACGATGTGGAGCTCTTTAGCCTGGTGACGGTAGACTAGCCGTTACCCTTAGTTACTGGAAAGGAAGCTACATGCGCACAGCAAACACGCACAAAAACATGGCACGCTGCGCTGCTACGGCAACCCTCGCTTGTGTTTTGGGCTTGGGCCTCGCGGCTCCTGCCTACGCCGATACCGCATCCGACCTTGCCGCTGCTCGTACGAAACTCGAGCAGATCGGCACCCAAACCCAGCAGATTTACGATGAGCTTGCCACGCAGACGCAGGCGCTCGATCAGACTGCCGGCGAGATCACGCAAAAGCAGCAGGAGATCGCCGATGGTCAGGCCAAGCTCTCGACCTATGTCGCCGGCGAGTACAAAACCGGCGGTCTGAGCCTGCTTCAGGTTTTGACGGGTGTCGATGATCTGAGCGATATGCTCAACCGTCTGTTCTACTACGGCAAAGTTTCCGATAAGCAAGCTCAGACCATTCAAGAGGTCAAGGAGCTTAAGCAGCAGCTCACCGATAAGCAGGCCGAGCAGGAGAAGAACGTCGCCACCACGCAAAAGAAGGTCGACGAGCTTAACGCCCAGCAGGCTGAAGCCCAGAACGTCGTAAACTCCCTGGATTCGCAGCTGCAGGCCGAGCTTGCCGCAGAGGCCGAGGCCAACGCCGCGCTGCAGGCCGGCATCAACGCCAGCACTGCCGAGAAGGCCACGGTGAGCAACGAGACTGCCGGTACGACCGAGAACACCAACAACGGTGGCCAGACCAGCAATAACAACAACCAGGGCGGCAACACTCCGGCTCCTACGCCGGCACCTGCTCCTACACCGCAGCCCTCCACTCCCGCTCCGGCTCCGACGCCTTCTGCTCCGAGCCAGTCCGTCGATGGCGGTTCTGTTGTCTCGCGTGCATACAGCAAGCTTGGTTGCGCCTATTCCTGGGGCGGAATTGGACCGAACAGCTTCGACTGCTCTGGTTTTGTTAGCTATTGCCTCACGGGTCGCTATTGCCGCCTCGGCAACACGGGTACCTTTATGGGCTGGACGCGTGTGTCCGATCCGCAGCCCGGTGACGTTGTGGTCAACTCGTACCACACCGGCATTTACATCGGTGGTGGTCAGATGATTCATGCTTCCGACTACAACACGGGTGTTATCATCAGCTCCGTTGCCGCCGGCATGAACAACAACTATATCTTCGTGCGTTACTAAGTCATCTTACACAGCGCGTGAATGTGGACCTCGTGGCTTTAAGTCGCGAGGTCCATTCTTTTTTTCTCTAATCTTGTACGGCTATCTAGTATTCAAAACTAGATAGCCGTACATTCAGTTTGCAAGATGGCTATAATTGTTGAGGAACAATTAGAAAGGACCCTCTATGAGCTGGGCACTTATCTCCGATTCAAGCTGCAACCTCCGCGATTGGCAACCGACCGCGCCCCATACCACCTTTGCATTTGCGCCCCTCAAAATTCGAGTGGGGGAGCGTGAATTCATCGATGACCTTTCGCTCGATGTTCATGAGCTCAACTGCGCTGTTCAGGCGGAGACGAACGCTTCTTCGAGCGCTTGTCCCAGCGTAGGGGAGTGGGCCGAGCTCTTCAAATTGGCAGACAAGACCATCTGCATGCCAATCTCTGAGGGCGTGTCGGGCAGCTACAACGCAGCAGCCACGGCTCGCGATATGGTTCTTGCCGAGGAGCCCGACCGGCAGATTCATCTAGTCAATTCGCGCGCAGCTGGCGGCAAAATGGACCTCATTTTCTTGCTGTTCGACCGCTATCTTGCAAGCAATCCGGATGTCTCATTCGAGGACGCTTGCGCATACTTCGATAGCCTTGAGCAGAACAGCAAAATCCTCTTCAGCTTGTGCAATTACGAAAACCTGGCCAAAGCCGGACGTATCCCTAAGGCAGCCGGCGTCATTGCCAACAAGCTCAATATCCGCATTTTGGGCACGGCGAGTGAGGCCGGTAAAATCGAACTCGTCGGTCACACGCGTGGCGAAAAGAAGATGCTCAACAAGATCATCGACACCATGGAAGCTGAGGGCTTTACGGGCGGTGAGGTCATCATCGATCACGTTGAGAACGAAGCTGGAGCCCAGGCGCTTACTGACCGCATAGTCGAGCATTGGCCCGGCTCCAAGACTATCATCATGCCCTGTAACGGGCTAGATTCCTATTACGCCGAGATGCACGGCCTCATCATCGGCTACGGCATGGGCGTGGCTTCGGGCCAATAAAGTCCAACCAAGCAAAAATACGGGCGGGACAAAGTGACAGATGGCCCTTTGTTCCGCCCGTTTTATACGTCGGCTAGCTATTAAACCCATTAAACTTTAGATAGCTCATCAGGTACGCCTTCGAAACGAAGGATGAAACCGCACTGCGCACAAGCAGCGACTCACGCGTTACCTGATGCGCCGTATCGGGAACCGGCGCCTGCTCGACGGAAAACGCCGAACGAATCGATGCCTCGAGCTGATCGACCACATAATCGAAGGCCGTCGGGGCATCGTAGCTCAAACGCTGAATGTTAAAGAGTGCCTGCACCGCAGCAATAGGTAGCACCTGCTTAAAGAGGCAAATAGCGATCAGGCGGGCAATCTGCTCGCGGCCATATTGCTTTTTGACCGGAGCAGGCACCAGGCCGACCTTCACGTAGTTATTGATCATCGATGGCGTAATGACAGGGTGCTCAACGCAAATGGACAGCGGCTCCATCCACAGCGCAACATACTCAATGACCTGGTCGCGGTAGAGTGTCACATTGGGCAACTGGTTATAGCGCGGCAGACTCAACGTATTGAGTTTACGCACGATATCGGACTGAATGAATGCATCGGGCAGCACCGTGGGCTGAATATCCTCGGGCTTAATGCTTACCGACGAATCGGACATCGGAATAACGTGTTTAACGTGGTTCATAAAGGTCCTCCGTTCATTTTCTATATTGTATTCTAGGTTATCTAGTTTTGCATACCACATAGCCGGCAAGTAAAAGTGGTTGGACAACACATTGATGCATCGTCCAACCACTTTGTTTAAAGATAGCAACCTTACATAAGATATATTATCGTACTTATCCGCGAAGAAACGCGTATGCGCTGGTTGCTGCTATGGCTCCGTCCGAAACGGCGGTCACAACCTGGCGTAAACGCTTGGAGCGGATATCGCCGGCTGCGAATAAGCCGGGCGTACGAGTGGCCATCGAATCGTCGGTGACAATGCCGCCGTCGGGAGCCAGGTCGACTAGATGCTCAACAAGCTCGGTATGTGGCTGCGTCCCCGTAAAAACAAAGATGCCAAACGAGCCGGGCTCAAATGACTCGGTATGAGTCTCGCCGGATGCATTGTCCTTAAAGGTAATCGTCGTTGGCATGGCTTCGCCCGATAGCTCCACAATACTAGTTTGGTACCTAACTGTAATATTGTCCTTTGCGAGTACTTTCTGAACAACACCATCGGGCGCACGGAACTGGTCGCGGCGCAGCACGATGGTCACACTGCTGGCAATGTCGGACAGGAACAGAGCCTCTTCGCATGCCGAATTGCCACCACCGATTACAAAAACCTGCTTGCCGCGGAAAAACATGCCGTCACATGTTGCGCAATATGAAACGCCACGACCGCGATACGTATCCTCGCCTGCGAAACCTGCCGGACGCGGCGTGGCACCCATGCAAGCGATAACGCTCGAGGCCAGCGTATCGCCCATATCGTGATGCACCGTAAACAACGCTGCATCGGCATCGTAATCGATACCCGTAACCATGCTCCATGTAACCTGTGCTCCCAGGCCCTCTGCATGCTGCTGAAAACGCTCGCCGAGTTCGGCGCCACTCAGGAGCGGGAAACCCGGATAGTTCTCGACCTCATTGGTTGTGGCGATCTGCCCTCCCGACATGCCCTGCTCAATCACGGTCGTCGTCAGGTTGGCACGCGCAGCATAAATGGCGGCAGCATAGCCCGCGGGGCCGCCACCGATAATCGCAACATCGATCGGCTTATCGGTAGTCATGAAGCGTCCTTTCGTCGAAACGTTGTCGTTCTTTGCGCTCATACCCAAATTTACGTGAACGTGACACTCATGCACTACAATGATAAATCCGTATTACAAAGCTGAAGGGGAGTTATCGATGGACCAGGCGCAGACGAGTGACGACGCTCCCCTGCTCACGCACAGCACTCCCCAATCGGAGCAAACCACGCTCCTGGCTCAACAAAAACCTCTCGTGACCATCGTGCACGCCTCCGTTGGCTCGGGCCACAAGGCCGCCGCAAATGCGATTGCGCAGGCATTCGACCTCATCCGCGGCACCAATGGCATCCCCGAGGATATTGAGATTGAAGTGCTCGATATCCTTGATTTTGGACGTATTAAATTCGACGGCAATAAGACCGCGGCTTCTTTTACGGGAGCCACGCGCCCCATTTACGACCTGACCTGGCGATATACGCTTACGGGACATCTTCTCTGGGGTGGCGGAACGGCATGGTCGCGAATTATGTTCCCCGCCTTCAACGAATATATTCGTAGCCGCAGGCCCATAGCCGTGGTTGCAACGCACATCACGGCAGCCAATGTTGCCGTGGGCGCCCGCGTAATTACGGGAATCGATTATCCGGTCGTCTGCGTACCGACCGACTACGAAGTCGAGGGATGGTGGCCCCACAAGGACACCGATTTATTCTGTGTTGCCAACGAATTTATGGCCGAAACGCTGCGTCCGCGCAAGGTGCTCGAGACAAAGATTCGCATTACCGGCATTCCTATTCGCGCCGGATTCGACACGGATTACGATCGCGAGGAAGAGCTAGCTAAGTTCAACCTCCCCACCGACAAGACCGTCGTGCTGGTAATGGCCGGTGCCAGCTTGCCTCAACCGTACGTTCGCTTTCGCGCGGAGATGGACCGCACCCTCCCCTTCCTACGCAGCTTCGAAGACATGCACTTTGTCTTTTTGCCCGGCAAAGACGTGGAGTATGCCACCCGGCTGAAGACGCTCTTCGATGCCATGAAGCTCGAGAACGTCACGGTGTTGGACTATGTTGACGACATGGCGGCCCTCATGCACGGATGCGACCTGGCAATCCTCAAATCGGGCGGACTCACGGTCACCGAGTGCCTATGCGCACATCTGCCGATGATTCTGCTGGGCAAGTCCTATGGCCAGGAAAAGGCCAACACCACCATGCTCACCGGCATGGGCGCCAGCATGCATGTCACCACCGCACGAGAGCTCATCGTTACCCTACGTCACTTGCACGACCATCCCGAATCACTCAAAGCCCTACTCATCAACGGCGAAGTACTACGCCGCCCCCACGCAGCCGAAGACATAGCCATCGCAACCATGGAGCTCGTAGGCAAACCCCAAAAGCTCAAACGAGCCTTCTGCCGCTTCTACTGGGGCGGCAAGCCAGCGCATATCCGCTAGCGTCTTTATGTCCGCTTACCTGCGGGAGGCCCCTATATATCATCCCGTGCTCAAACATTCTCGCGGGGCGCTCGTATCCCTCCCGCCCGCTTCTCACACATATCATTCCATGCTCAAACATTCTCGCTTCGCTTCGCTCGCTGCGAAACTGCGCGTGGAACGATATGTGTGAGAAGCGGGCGGGCGACTACTCGCTTGAAAACAATAATCAATCTTTCTGATAAGCAGATGCGGCAAAGGAACAGTCCCTTTGCCGCATCTGC
>URNQ01000063.1 GCA_900549245.1 uncultured Collinsella sp. | reverse complement strand
CCACGGGCTGCGCCTCGGCAATCGTATTGTTGAGGTCAGTTACCGTCTTGTCGAGCGAGTCGACAACGGTGCGGGTTTTGCGCAGGGTGAGCGCAAGCTCAACGATAGCCCACACGCCGGCAACGGCGAGCAGCAGCAAGGCGATTTGAATGGGACTCATACAAGCCTCCCAAAGGAATCGAAATACAGACGTTGTTCATGGTACCCCAAAGGGGACAGAAGATTCCCAAAAGCTTACTTTGGCGCCCTGCCGCTACGGTCGCGCTCGCTTTGCTCCACACGCCATTCTTCCCAACCGCGGCCGGCAGGCTGCCAAAAGGCACCACGCTCCAGGCCTTCGGGCAAATAGCGCTGGTCGACCCAACCTTCGGGATAATCGTGTGGGTACTTGTATACACCGTACTCGTCGCTGCCGGGACGGTGACGATCGCGAAGATAACTGGGCACCTCGCGCAATCCGCTATTATGGATATCGGCCAGCGCCGCATCGATCGAAGCCTCGCACGCGTTGGATTTAGGCGCCAAGCACACATAGAGTGCAGCCTGAGCCAGGTTAATTCGGCACTCGGGATAGCCAATGACCTCGGCAGACTTAAACGCGGCTTGCGCCACCAAAAGTGCCTGCGGATCGGCATTGCCAACATCCTCAGAAGCCTGAATCATAATGCGGCGGGCGATAAACTTAGGATCCTCCCCCGCGTCGATCATGCGCGCGAGCCAATAGATCGTGGCATCGGGGTCGCTGCCGCGCATAGACTTAATAAACGCACTGATAATGTCATAGTGCATGTCACCGTTTTTGTCATACGAAAAACCGCGGCGCGGGTTGGCAATCTTCACGTCATCGACGGTGATGGGATAACGCTCCCCCGCCGCCGGCGCTGGCGTCCCTTCGGTATCGGGACGCGTGACGGCAATCTCGCTCGCCAGCTCGAGCGTCGTCAGGGCAGAGCGCGCATCACCCGCGGCCAGCGTGCAGATGGTCTTGACCGTATCCTCATCGGCCGAGAACTTACCGTTCAGACCATGCGGAGCCTCGAGCGCACGCTCGATCAGCGTGGCAATGTCCCCGTCCTTAAGGTGTTCGAGTTCCACAACACGACCACGCGAGAGCAATGCCGAGTTGACCTCGAAGTACGGATTCTCCGTCGTAGCGCCAATCATAATGACGGTACGGTTCTCAACTGCATGCAGCAGGGCATCCTGCTGCGACTTAGAGAAGCGGTGAATCTCATCGATGAATAGAATGGTGCGGCGGTCGTACGTATTCAGGCGCGTCTTGGCCTCGTCAATCACGCGGCGCAAGTCCTTTACGGTGCCCGTCACGGCGCTGACCTCGACAAACTCGCTCTTGGTATGGTTGGCGATAATGTGGGCCAGCGTCGTCTTGCCCGTACCGGCCGGCCCGTACAGAATCACGCTCGAAAGCACGTCGTGCTCGATCGCGGCACGCAACCATGAGCCCTTACCGACGGCCTTTTGCTGGCCAACATACTCATCGAGCGAATTGGGGCGCATGCGAACCGCAAGCGGCGCATTCTGAAAGGAACGCTCGCGCGTCGAAACAGAAAAAAGGTCGTCCATAGCCATCCCGTGCATCATTCAAAAACGTTTTCAACTAACAGTATACCGAATTTATACGAACTACCGTTCGTTAATATAGGTACGGTGCGGAAACTTTAGACCCGGGAACAGCTTGCTCGTCAGCTCGCAGAAATAACCGTCCGTCATGCTCGCGATATAATCCACCACGGCTTGGTCCTTGTCGTCCTGCCAGACATAGGCGCGATCGTAGTAGGAAAGCTGCTGCCCAATGCGCGAAATATGGTGCTTAAAGATGTAAGAGGACTCGTCGCCACTGTTTAGATCCCACAGGCAACGGTCGTAGAGCTTTACGAACGCCTCGCGCAGCTCCGCCTCGGAATCGCCTTCGATACCGCCCTTGCTATAGATCTTCTCGTAGTTCTCGTGCTTGGCTCGGCGAATTTCCTCAAACAGGTCCTCGCTCATCTCGATACGCGGCTTACCATAGCTGTGCTCAACGATATCGATGGAGGCATGCGTTAGGATCCAACTGTTGTAGGCGCCGCCCCGGCCATCATCAAAAGCGTCGGGCGAAAGCAGGCCCGCCGCGATCGCATCCTGACGGTCACGACCGACGTAGGCAAGAATATCCGAGATGCGAACGACGCAGCCCTCGAGCGTCATGGGACGCAGGTGCCCAATGGCGCCATAGCCCGTGGCGATGCAGTCCTCGACCGCCTGATCGAACTGGTCAAAGGAGCCCATATCCGACAATTCAAACACGCGCTGCTCGTACTCGCCGTTATGGCATAGCACGCCGTCGAGCGTCTGGAGTGACACGTTGCGGCCGTACAGCGCGTCGAGCACGCGGACCGACTGCACGTTATGGAAAAAATAACGCCCCGTACGCTCATGATAGATATCGTTGAGGAAGCGCTCGCCGGCATGGCCGAAAGGCGTGTGTCCCAAGTCGTGGCCCAGGCCAATCGCCTCGATCAGATCGCAATTGAGCCCCAGGGCGCGACCGATATCGCGCGCAATGCGGGAGACAAGCTGCACGTGCAAACCGCGGCGTGACAGATCGTCATTGCTACGGAAGCTAAAGACCTGCGTTTTGCCTGCATAACGGGTGTACGCCGGAAGATGAAGTATCTTTTCGGTATCGCGCATAAACGCCGGACGCATAAGCGTGCCTTTGTCGGAGGCGCGATCAATACGACGAATGACCTGATCGTCGTTGCAACGATACGGGTTAACATAGCCCGAAGCACGATCGGTGGCAATGCGCTCGAAAAGTTCGGGCGACAACGCCGAGGGAATACGGTCCATGCGCGCCTTAATGACGGCCGTTTCTTGATTAGTTGCCATGGCATGCTCCTTAAGAAGGATGCGCAATCGGTTACAAAGTGCAGCCCACAACCTCGATTATGGCAAAAATCGGCACCAAAAACGGGAGCAATGGCAGGGAGCGCGATTTTGTGATGAGGCAGGAGAGGGCAAGGACCAGGAGCGCGACGGCAAATGCCACGATGCCACCCATAGGGTCGAGCGTGCAAAGCGCGAAAAGTGCCTTAGCATCTCCCATGCCGATGCCCGGGGTTTGGCGAAGACGACGCCAGAGGGACTCAGTCAGCACGAGAGCAAGATACACGATGACAGCAAGACCTGCGTGGTCAAGCGCTGTGTTCAAACCGAGATCGAACCAAACACCCGCTAACGCCACCACCGCACACGCGCCGGCAAGCGAATTCGGGAACCGCCGATCACGAGCATCGATAACGGCGCCAGCAATAGCAAACAACCAAAACGGGATATAGACCATCGAACCTCCCGACTGAGCGCTCAAACGTAAAAACCACCACAAAGGTGCACTGTCCCCTTTATGGTGGTTTTGATGGTGGTTATTTGGCTCCTTGCATGACTTCGTCGAGGGTAACGTTGACGGCGTGCTGTGTCGGGACCCAGTCGACCTTCAGGAACAGCGCGGCCACCGTGATGGGGATATAGCTGAACATAAAGATCGGGAAGGTAAACAGGTTGGTCACCAGGCGCCACTTTTGCGCGCAATGGATGTGCTTGTACTCGAAGATAGTCGTGAGCAGCGCCAGGATAAAGAAGGTCTGATACATCATGACGAAGGTCATGATGAGCGAAGCGGCACACGCCTGCATCTCGACCTCGGTAGCCAAAAAGCCATGCGAAAGACCACCGACGATCAGGAACGTGGCGTTGGCGAGCATCGAAATCAGCGATAACAGCATACCAGGGGCAATCGTCATAAACATGTCATATGCGGCAAAGCGATGATAGCGGAACGTCGATTTGACCAGATGCTTACCGTAGGTAAAGAACACCTGGTAGAAGCCCTTGGTCCAGCGCATACGCTGCTTCCAGGACGCCTTAAACGTCACGGGTTGCTCGTCAAAGAACTCTGCCGGCGCATAACCGATGCGGATGCCGTGAATGGCGCAGAACGTGGTGAACTGAATGTCCTCGGTCAGCGTGTGGAACTGCCAGCCGTGCATGCCCTCAATAACACTGGCGGAGATGAGGTAGCCCGAACCCGAGACGGCGCAGGACGTCTTGCAGATATTACGCGCGTTGTTGAGGAAGCGGGCCTCACGCAAATACCAGGTGGCGTTGGCAGAGGAAATCCACGAACTGCCGAAGTTCTTGGAGTTACGATAGCTCGTGACCACATGGAAGCCCTGGTCAAAGGCATCGTTCATCTTGGACACGTAATCGCGGGCGATGACGTTATCTGCATCGAAGATAAAGTAGCCTTCGAAGGTGTCGGGATACTCGTTAAGGATGCGGTCGAAGCCAAAATCCATGACCCAGCTCTTGCCCTTGCGGGCCAGGTCATTGCGCTCGTAAACAATGGCACCGGCCTCGCGCGCGAGCTGCGCCGTGTTGTCGGTGCAAGCATCGGCGACCACGAAGACCTCGATGAGCTCGGACGGATAGTCCTGATCCTTGATAGAGCGTACGAGATTGGCGATCACGGCCTCCTCGTTATGCGCCGCAATGAAGAAGGCATAGCGGTGGAGTTTTTTGGCCTTGGGAGGCGCGACCTCGCCACGAAGAGCGCCAATGACAAAGAAGACCACCTGGTACAGAAAGCAGACCGTGAGCAGCGTAACCACAATCTGGTTGAAGATCACGATGGGTGTGTTGGTTTGTAAAAAGGCGAGCATGCAGGCTCCCGAGAACGCGTTACGTAAACAACCGTATATCTTACCGTAGGCTAACCGAGTTCAAGAAACCACCTAATACTGGTTAGGCTTCGAGCAGACCGAGCTGCGGAACGATTTCGTCGCCGGCGGCAGTGCGGCCGAGCGAGCGCGGGGCTAGGTCATCCAGAACGGCGGCGAGATCCCACGGCAGCTCATCGCGGCACTCAATGTGCTCCCCCGTCACGGGATGATCGAACGCCACACGCCAGGAATGGAGGAATTGCCTGGTCAAACCCTGGTCGGCACGCGCATCGCACTTACCGTAGAGCGGATCGCCCACGCAGGCGTGGTTGATATGGCGCATGTGCACGCGAATCTGATGCGTGCGACCCGTAAACAGGTGGCACTCGACGAGCGTATAGCCATCGTCAAAACGCGTGGAATCGAAGCGCTCAAGGACCCTAAAGGTCGTAATGGCCTGGCGCGCGAAAGGATCGTCCGAAACCGCCATCTTGACACGGTCGCGCGTAGAACGGGCAATGCCGGTGTTAATGGTGCCCTCGTCCATGGCAATGTGGCCGTGGACGAGCGTAATGTAGCGGCGGTCGAGCGTGCGCGTGCGGATGAGATTCTGGAGCGCGCGCTGGGTGTCGTCGTCTTTTGCCGCGAGCATAAGGCCCGAGGTGTCACGATCCAGGCGATGCACGATGCCGGGGCGGTCCTCGCCCTGCACGGTGCCCAGATGGTCAATGCCACAGTGATAGACCAAGGCGTTCGCAAGGGTGCCGTTCTCGTGGCCATGGGCGGGATGGCACACCAGACCGCGCTGCTTGGAGAGCACGATGAGGTAGTCGTCCTCGTAGCGGATATCGAGGGGAATGGCCTCGGGAATCACATCGGTGGGATCGTGCGGCTCGGGCAAATCGACCGAAATACGGTCGCCGGAGCGCACGGCATACTTTTTTGACAGGCATGTCTCGCCGTTGACGGCAACGGCACCGCCCTCGATCAGATGCGCGCAGGCAGAGCGCGTAGGGCAGCCGTCATTAGCGCCCAGATAGGCGTCAAGACGCTGACCAGCGGCATCGTCGGCAACAAGGATATGGATGTCGGCCATTAGCGCTCGCTCCTTTCGCGAATCTTGCGGGCACGCTCCCCACGCTGCTGGGCCTTGCGCTTAGCGCGGGCCTCGTCACGGGCGTTGAGCTCAGCGGTCGCGTCGACCTCACGGGCCGCAGGACTCAAGAACATGTAGCCGATGAGGGCAAGCACCACACCGACCGTAATGCCGACATCGGCCACATTGAAGACGGGGAAGTCGATGAAGGTGGTGGCAATAAAATCGGTCACAAAGCCAAAAGCCAGACGGTCGATCGCATTGCCAATGGCGCCGCCCACGACCATAGCCATGCCCACAACCTCAAAGCGAGCAAGCTGGGGCGCGCGAAGCAAGTACACCGCGATCGCAACGATAACGACAAACGCCAGCACGGCAAACGCGAGACCATGTCCCTCGCCCATGCTAAAGGCAGCACCGATGTTACGCACAAAAAGGAAGTCGATCACACCGGGGATAACAGTCACATGCAGAGCATCGCCAACGGCACGAACCGCAAGCTTGGTCAGCTGGTCAACAAGCAGCACGGCCAACGCCACGCTACCAGCAACACCCAGGCGCCAACGCAAAGGCGGCGTCATATCCGCACCACGACCCAAAGAAATCTCCTACCCTCAAAGCTCAAATAACGTTAAGTGCAATTAACCATCTTATATTGCCACACGCAGAACGCACGACATATCCACCAACGCAAGCGAAATAACCAGCTAAAAACGAAAGCGGAGCAAATGGGCCGAAGGCGCCCAAATTCTCCCTATAACTAAAATGCCGAGTTACCGTGCCTTAAAGGGCATTCGCACACCTCTCGCAGATGTGAGCGTGGCCGTTGTACTCGCCGACGGTGGTGCGGTAGTTCCAGCAACGGTCGCAGCACTCGCCCTCGGCAGCCTCGATGGCAACGGAGAGCTCCTCGCCCTGGGTCAGTTCAACAGCGGAGACGATGTAGAACTCGGCCAGGTCGACGGCCTTGTCGCCGGTCAGCAGCGCATACATCTCGGCGGGAACGACCGCCTTGACGCGGACCTGTTGGCTCTTAGTGAAGGTGCCGGCGGAGCGGGCATCCTCAAGGGCCTTGGTCACGGCGCTACGGAGCTCGAGTGAAGCCTCGAGCACGCCCTCAAACTCATTGGCCTCGTCGACCGTAATGGGCGACTTATACCAATCGAGCAGCGCGGCGTACTTCTGGTGATCGACACAGCCGGCGGGCGCATAGGCCATGGCCTCGTCAACCGTGTAGGACAGGATCGGCTGCAGGTCGCGCATGAGCATCGAGAAGAGCTCGGCAAGCACGGTCTGGGCGCTGCGGCGCTCGAGCGAGCCGGGCTTCTCGCAGTACAGGCGGTCCTTCAGGGCGTCGAGATACACGTTGGAGAGCTCGGTAACCACAAAGTCGTAGAGCGCACGGTAAGCGCGCGGGAACTCGTAGCAAGAGTAAGCGTCGTCGACCTCGGCCTGGACCTGGGTCAGACGGGCAACCATGAGCTTGTCGAGCGGCAGCAGGTCGGCAAAGGCGACGCCGTCGGTTTCGGGCTCAAACTGACCCTCGAGCTCGGAGAGCAGGAAGCGCAGCGTGTTGCGGAAACGACGGTAGGCATCGGACGTACGGGCAAGGATCTCGTGGTCGATGGACACGTCGGAGCTGGTATCGACGGAGGCAACCCACAGGCGGATGATGTCGGCGCCCATCTCGTCGCAGACCTTGTTGGGGTCGATGACGTTGCCGAGCGACTTGGACATCTTGCGGCCCTGGCCGTCGAGCGTGAAGCCCTGCGAGACGACCGCCTTGTACGGAGCGTGGCCGTTGGCGCCCACCGAGGTGAGCAGCGAGCTCTGGAACCAACCGCGGTGCTGGTCGGAGCCCTCGAGATACACGTCCGCCGGGTACTCAAGCTCGGGGCGATACTCGCAGACAGCCTTCCAGGAGACGCCGGAGTCCCACCACACGTCGAGGATGTCCTTATCGGCCTTGAGGTGATGGCCGCCGCACTTGGGGCAGACGCAGGCCTCGCCCAGGTAGCTCTCGGGAGCGTCGGTGAACCAGGCGTCGGAGCCCTTCTCGTGGAAGAGCTTGATGACGGCGTCGAGCGTAGCGTCGTTCATGACCTTCTCGCCGCAGTCGGCGCAGGTGTAGCTGGGGATAGGCACGCCCCAGTTGCGCTGACGGCTGATGCACCAGTCAGGACGCTGCTCGACCATGGCGCCAATGCGGTTGGCGGCGTGAGCCGGATACCACTTGACGTTCTCACGGACCTCCTTGCCAGCCTGCTCGCGCAAACCGGTCTTGTCCATCGAGACAAACCACTGGTCGGTAGCACGGAAGAGCACCGGGTGCTTGCAGCGCCAGCAGTGCGGATAGCTGTGCGTGATCTTCTTCTCGAGGACCAGGGTGCCGCGCTCGCGCAGGAACTCGATGATGTGCGGGTTGGCCTCATCGGTGTCCATACCGCTGAAGGGGCCACCGGTACCAAACTCCTCGCCGGTGTAGAACTTGCCGTCGTCATCGACCGGCATGCAGATGTCGGTGATGCCCTCCTTGAGGCAGGCGAAGTAGTCACAAGCACCCGGCCCGGGCGAGTTGTGGACGATACCGGTACCGTCATCGACACCGACGTAATCGGCCAGCAGCGCCACGCCCTCAACGCTGTCAAAGATCGGCTGCTTGTAGTGGATGTGGTGGAAGGACTCGGCGGGAACCACGTAGGGCTTGCCGTCGACCATGACCGGGGTGTACTCCCAGCCAAACTCCTCACAGCACTTGGGAGCCAGGTCCTCGAGCATGACCTCGGCACGACCCTCGTGCTCAACGGCGACATAGGCGGCGCCGGGCTTAAGGGAAACGGCTTGGTCGGAGGGGATGGTCCACGGGGTGGTCGTCCAGATGATGAAGTCGACCGGGCCGTCGAAGTTCTCGAGGCCGGCGGGCTTGGAGGGCCTCTCAAAGCGAACAAAGATGCCGTCGAGAA
>URNQ01000062.1 GCA_900549245.1 uncultured Collinsella sp. | reverse complement strand
GACTCCTCGTCCACTTGGCAATGGCGAGCCCCAGACCCGAGCCCTGCGCGCCGGCATCGCGTGCATTGTCGGCGCGGTAGAACCGTTCAAACGCGTGAGCTGCGGACTCCTGGTTCATGCCGATGCCTTCGTCCTCAACACTTATGTCGATCGTGCCCATGCCCGCATTGGGCGTTATGCCAAACGTGACGGTCGTTCCCGCATCCGAGTACTTGGCGGCGTTTTGCACGATCACGCGCAGAGCCTGCTTCACGAGCGCCACGTCAACGGGCGCGTCGCAGCGCGGGTCGCTGACAAGCGTGGTGTCGTACGCCAGCCGATACGTGTGCTCGGCATCGATCATCTGTGACTCCTCGCATACCTCGCCGACCAGTGCGGCCAGGTTGGTATTCGCACGCCGCAGGACCGTGCGCCCGGCATCGCCGCGCGCCAAAAACAGCAGCTGCTCCACAAGCTCTTGCATGTGCTCGCTTTCGGCCTTGAGGGACGCGATGGACTCCGCCAGCACGTCCGGATCGTCTTTGCCCCAGCGGTCGAGCATGTTCACGTAGCCCTGAATCACCGCGATGGGCGTGCGCAGCTCGTGGCTCGCATCGTTGACAAAGCGCATCTGCTGCAGCTTGGCCTCTTGCATCTGGCGCAGTAGGCGGTTGAGTGCAACCTCGATGCTTGCCAGGTCGGCGTCGCCGGTAGTGACGCTCGGCGAGTCGACGCTTGCGCGCTCGATGGCCTGCTCCAGTGTTTCCATCTTGCCGCCGGAGAGCTGCATGCGGCCGAGTTCGTCCACGCGCAGGGCCAGATCGTTGAGCGGCGCCATGGTGCGGCGCACGCGGCGGGCGCCGCCGAGCATGTTGAGCACGCTGATGACCTGCCAACTCACAACGACAAGGTAGAGAGGCCATAGCGCGACGAGGTCCTGCGCGAGGGGGAAGGTCTTGGTGGTGCGCGCAAGCTCGACGGTATAGGTGAGCGTGGCGGGGTCCCAGCCGTGCGTGGGCGTCAGCGACATGCCGTGGACGGCGGCACCGGGGATCCATCCCGCGGTAAACGCGCCGTCGGGCAGCGTTTGGTTATAGCCATAGATGAGGATCGCCGCCGCAGCAACCAGCAGCCACAGGTCGAGCCAGATGTAGCTCGCCAGGCGGCGCCACATGTAGCTCCAGTTGATGGCACGGGCGATGGAGGTGACGCGCTTGGTCTCGGCGTTACGCGCGGCAGACATAGCCCACCCCGCGCACGGTTTGGATGATGCGGGCACCGCCGGCGTCTTCGATCTTGGCGCGCAGGTGCGCGATGTGCACGTCGACGTTGTTGGTGTCGCCCACGTATTCGTAGCCCAGCGCCTCGTGCGCGATGCGCTCGCGCGTGAGCACGGTTTCGGCATGCGTCATAAGCAGGGCGAGGACGTCGAACTCGCGGGCCGTGAGCGCGATGGGCGAGCCGCCGACCGTGACTTCGCGGCGGTCGGGATCGAGCGCGACCGAACCCACGGCGAGCGCGGCGGGGGAGGGCGCGGCGGCGGTCTGGGCCGTGTCGGTTGCCGGGGACATTGTGGCGATACCGGCGGCCGTGCCGCTCGCTACGCCAGCCCCGGCGCGGGCGCCGCCAACGCCCGAAGCCGCTCGCACGGCTTCCGAGCGCTTCAGTGCCACGCGGATCCGTGCGAACAGCTCCTCAATCGCAAATGGCTTGGTCAGGTAATCGTCGGCGCCGGCATCGAGTCCGGCCACTTTGTCCATCACGGCATCGCGCGCGGTGACCATAATCACCGGCACATCCTTGTGCTTGCGGACGCGCCGCAAGACCTCCATGCCGTTGAGCTGTGGCAACAGCACGTCGAGCAGAATCAGATCGTAGTCGCGCTCCAGCGCCAGGTCCACGGCAGTGCGGCCATCGGCGGCGTGTTCCACCTGGTAGCCCTCGTGCTCCAGCTCGAGCGTCACAAAGCGGGCGATTTTCTCCTCGTCCTCTACGATCAAGATCCGTGCCATGCGTGCCCCCGTCCGCGATTACTTGTCGTCGTTGAGATTTTGCTTGATGTCGTCTGCGGCGTTGGCAGCGCTATCCATAAGGCTGTTGATGCTGCCGGGCACGTCGCCGTCGCTGTCGATGCGGTAGCGCATGCCAAAGAACAGGCCAATCAGCATCAGCCATATCGTGGCGCCCCAGGCAAACAGCGCGACGATGGGAATCAGGATGGGGATGTTGAGGATGATCGCATCGCGGCGCGTGGCGATAAACTTGGTGTCCAGACTCAGGCGGAAGAGCTTTTTGAGGTACTCCCACACGCTGTCCATCTTCTTGGAGAAGTCGGTCTTTTCGCTTGACTTTTCGTAGGCTGCCTGCGCGGCGACCATCTCGGCAGAGGGCTCATTGACTGGCGCGGACTCGGTGGCGGCATGCGCCGACGTGGTCTGGGTCTTGCCCTGCGACTCGAGCCAAATGATGGCATCCAGAACGTTACCGTCGGCGGCGTCGAGCGCGGCCTTGGCATCGGTATAGCTCACGTTACACTTGGTGCGGATGGTTTCAACTTTTTTCGAGGTCGTCCATGACCTGTCCTTTCGTTCGATGGGCGCGACGCCGGGCGGTCTGCCCGGGCGCGAGCGTTGCGTTCGGCGGCCTGCGTTGCGCGGCGCCGCCCCGCCCTTGGTCGAACTCTATAGTGCAGGTTATAGATTAAGCGATTCTTGAGCCAAGATTAATGTTGGATGAGTTTTTGGGTGGCAGTGGGAAAAGTATTAGACCTCGATAGCGGGAGATGGGGTGCCGGTACAAAACGGCGTCAGAAATGGGATAAGCAAGGCGTATGGATTGCACGGATCAAAAACACGTTGCAAAAGTATGAAAATATCCTACAATTGCAACATGAAGTACTTTAGCAACATAACGGCGATAAGCGAGCTTTCCGAGAGTGAGGGCGTGTTTACCACAGCCCAGGCGGCTCGCATGGACATTTCTCGAGATGCGCTGGCGCACTCATGCCGCGTGGGGCGTCTTGAGCGGATATGCCACGGCGCCTACCGGATGTCGGGCACGCAGCGCCGAGGCACCGATGAGCTCAACGCTCTTTGGAAGCTCACCAATCCCTCCCTTTGTGCGTGGGAGAGAAAGCGCCAGTGGGATGGCATCGCTGTGAGCGGTACGACGGCGGCGAACCTTCAGCAAATCGGCGATTTCTTTCTGTCCCCCTACAGGATGACCGCGCCCATGCGCATCAATACGAGAAACGAATCCCTTTCTTTTGTAAAGCGCGAGATTGCGGAGTAGGATATCGTCTGGCTCGACGGCCTGCCGGTAACCAAACCCGAGCGCACGCTTGTCGATCTTTGCCTCGATTGCGAGGACCCCTCATTAATTATCGATGCCTATAACGACGCGCTTGGGCAAGGGCTCGATATGCAGTGGCTGAAAGATCTTGTAGAAGAGAACTCTAAAACCGCCAAACGACGCGAACTAATGAGGCCTTTGCTGATAGCTCTAGGTTGTGACTGAATACGCAGGCCTGATGTTGGCTAGTTGCAAGTTGGGGCAATTGTTTGTCCGTGCGGCACGTTAATCTAAGTTACCGTTGAAAGGCGTTGCAACAAAGTGTTGCAACTGCCATGCATCGCGTTTAATCTTGATAACGCTGTGTCAATTAGCGGACAGTTCGTCCGTAGTTTGTTCCGATTGGATAGCATGAAAGACGTTAGGGAAGAGATAACTGCCAAACGCAAGGAGCTCGCGCTGACTCAGAAGGAGTTCGCCGCCGCTCTTGGCATGGGACCTAATGGTGATAGAACCGTCCGGCGTTGGGAGACTGGCGAGACCAGTCCATCTGCTACGGAGCTCACGTTTATACGCTCCCTAGGTTATCAGGCGCCCTTTGCGCAGGGTGATCGGGAGGACGCTCCTTTCACTTACATTGACCTATTTGCTGGTATCGGTGGCATTCGCTTGCCGTTCCAAGAACTTGGTGGCAAGTGCGTTTTTTCTTGCGAGTGGGATAAATATGCACAGAAGACGTACCGCATGAATTACGGTGATCAGCCAGCTGGGGACATTCATGACGTTCGTTCGGACGACATTCCAAAATACCCTGCGCAATTGGCGGGATTTCCGTGCCAGCCATTCTCGCTCGCGGGCGTTTCAAAGAAAAAATCGATGGGACGTGCTACTGGCTTTGAAGACAAGACGCAGGGGACATTATTTTTCGAAGTAGCTCGTATTATTCGCGACAAAAAACCTGATGCTTTCCTGCTGGAAAACGTTAAAAACCTAACGAGTCACGATCGCGGCAAGACCTTCAGGATTATTATGCAGACCCTTAAGGACGAGCTTGGTTACGATGTGCACTACAAGGTTCTTGATAGCAAGAATTGGACTTGCCAGCATCGTGAGCGCATTTACATTGTTGGCTTTAAGAAAAAAACTAATTTTGATTGGGACCAACTAGAGCTTGGGGACGGTGGGCACACCGTCGGGGAGATTCTTGAAGATGCTCCTGATGATCGATACGTTCTTTCCGACAAACTGTGGGCTTATTTGCGTGCATATAAGGAAAAGCATCAGGCGGCAGGCAATGGCTTTGGCTATAGCACGGTTGGCCCCAATGACACGACAAGGACGCTTTCAGCACGCTATCACAAGGACGGAAGTGAGATTCTTGTTTCACGTGGCGAGGGGAAGAACCCTCGCAAGCTGACTCCGCGTGAATGCGCCCGACTTCAAGGGTTCCCCGATCAATTCATTATTCCGGTTTCGGATACGCAGGCATATCATCAATTTGGTAATTCTGTCACCGTACCGGCTGTGCGAGCAGTGGCCAAGCTGATGATGGGAGCGTATTTCGATGGACTACGGAGTTCTGAGTAGCTATTTTGACGGCGCGGTTGCGAAGAAACTCGTTGCTGTTGATATTGATAGAAAACGCAGCAACCAGCATGAATTCAACGGAACTGCGGAGCTCCGTTCCCTGTTTGGCGACGATGATATAAGAAATATACCGACGACCTTCGTATTTCTTTGCGACGATGCAGACCCTTTGTTTGATCACGGGTTTACGACTTGGTACGACGCGCGCAGGAAGCATCCGACTAGGACAGAATACAGGCTCTATTACAACGATAGCGAAGCGATACGAGCCTCGAGAATCGGTGACCTGATGGTCATTGCACCTTCAGACGAGCATGGTCTTCTGATTGTATTTGCTAGACAAGGATCAAATGCCGAGTGCCAATTAAGATGGCTTTTCGGTTTGAACGAAGTTGACGACAGTGGTTTTTCGCGGTCAACCGCAGATGACAGACGAATAGACTCAATCGCCGCATCCATTCTTGAAGCGATTGGCATCGAAGTTTCGCTTCCCACGTCAGCTGTTACGTATTTGGATGAAATGGTCGAAAAGTTCGGTGATTCTTTTCCCAAAGGGATTGAATTCACGAGGTATTCCATCTCGACTTTGGGTGTGCTTGATTGGAGGAGCAACCCCGACAAGTGCCTTCTTGACTGCTATGAGCGAGAAGAGATTCTCTTTAAGGTATTCGAGAGACATTTGCTTGAGCGCGATTTGGCTCCCTATCTAAGAGGCGATCTCGATGTTGATGGAGTGTTACGGACCACGATGTCAGCTTTCCAGCGGAGGAAATCGCGTGCGGGAACTGCTTTCGAGCATCAACTTGAGTACCTGTTTAAGGGATGGGGCATAAGTTATTCCGCTCAGCCGTATACTGAGGGCAAATCAAAGCCAGATTTCATTATGCCGTCGATTGAGGCTTATAGAAATCCTTTGTATCCTGCCGAGAAGCTGACCATGCTTGGCGCAAAAACGACCGTTAAAGAGCGCTGGCGCCAAGTGTTGGAAGAAGCGGATAGAATTGAAAATAAGCATTTGATTACACTTGATGTGGCGGTGAGCACTGAGTACACGGACTCGATGCGCAGGCATAGTCTCCAACTGGTTGTGCCTCGTCCTGTATTTGGTTCATATACGGCTGAACAGCAAAGCTGGCTGATGGACGTAGGGGAGTTTTGCCAACTACTGGTCGATAAAGAACGACAATAGTTCATTTCTATACCGGAGTTTTACATAGCCAGCTTAATAATAAGCGCGCAAGTGCGTCGGGCATAAATGACGTCCTTGCGCGCCGATGCTTTGCCTAAGTATCCGCTAGCCCATAAGAACTGCGAGCTTCATCGAGTTTTCAACGGCGGTGTAGCTCATAGCGCCCTTGCCGACCTTTTGCGGATCGTAGTCAGATTGCTGAATGACACCGCTGTATTGAGCGACGACATTTTCAAATGCCGGGCTATCGAGGAACTTGTGAGGATCAGTTTTCCAATACACCTTCCCCTGATCATCTGCTTCCATCAATGCGCGGAGGCCACAGACTAGGGGGTAGATAAAGCCATCAGGAACAGGATTGTCCGTTGTCTTTTCAAAGAAGGGAGTTTTGTATTCATTGCGACTATTCTTAAGGCTCTTAACGGCGCCGATTTTTCCGTAGCTTCCTGTTTTGTTGTAGTGCTTGGGGAAACGCGAATAGATTTCATCGTATAGACCGGGAAGGTCCGTAGCCACTTTGAGTGCGCTGAGAACTTGCGGATTCTTGAGTTCGCGGCGCGCTGAACCAGCAGCTTTGCTTACTCGGTCATCCCTCATAAGCTGCAAGAACTTTTCCTGGCACTTCTCCTTGCCGCTATAGACTAGGGGAAGTTGTGGCGCTTCGATGTCGCCAGAGGTGACGTTACTCGAGATGAGCGATAACGGGATCCAAGAGAGTGCGACAAGCTTTCTGGATTCAATGGGGTTGCCGTCGTTGGTTTTCCAGCTGATTTTGGCTGCAAATTCAGGATATTTTTCGGCATAAAGAGCCTTAAAGGAATCGAAAAGACCTTCCTGATTGCCCTTGGTGCCTTGTGTGAGTTGAGCGTTATTGTTGCGAGCGTCGCAGATTTCCAAAAGTGAGGTGCGGAAGTTCTCAACGCAGAGCGCATCGTTTGGGTCGGTTGGAACGAGCAATTCGACAGGAATCGAGAAGTCTAGAGTGCTTATGCCTTTCTCTTTGAGGGCTGCTTTTTCTTCACGGAGAAGTGACAGGTACTCTTCAATATCGGTTCGACGGTTCATCCATGTTTGCTTGAATGAATCCCAGATTGTGACTTCGTTCTTTTTGGGAGGTCGATTGCCAAGCGCATGTTCGGCTTCGCTGAGAATGTAGCTGCCGATTGCGAGTGTGTTGTGGCCGCCGTCAAGAATTCCCTCAACTTCGTCGTGAGAAGCAAAGCTTAGACGATAACGCCCGCGATCAAGGGACTCGTAGCTCGAGGACGCGAGCAGAATTCCCTTTGATTTAAAAGGAAAGAGCTTTTGCGTGGGAGAAAGCTCATCAGCGCGAATGGATGCCTGAATAGCATCGGTCACTGAGCCCAAACGGGAATTGCGGGGGTTGGCATCGAGATCGAGAGTGTCGATAATTTTGATAATGGATTTGGGGGACATCAGCCCGACGATCTTTTTAATGTCTCCAACTTTTTGCTCGTAGCTGTCGGTAAAGCGAACAATAATGTCGGTGCTCATAGCGAAACCCTTTCGTCTAAAGTAGTCAAAACAACAGGCCTGCGCTCTTGGAGTGCCGGAGATTGAAAGGGAGCATCGCTAACAAAAAAGCTGGTCTCCCAGCTCTAGACGAAAGCCATAACGGTGATCGGGCGTTATGGTGTTGTGCCTAGAGACATCCGTCTCATCTTCCAGCCCCTATCCAGGAAGCTTGATCGAAGGATCTCACTGACCGAGGAAGAGATCAAGATCTGTGGGCATATAAATCGGGTCCCTTCTACGTGAACGGTAGGTAAGCGGTGGTGATTGGTATTTTGTGTCCGCACGACGTGTGACACTTAACCTGCCGTCCTATTCTGCCGCGGCGGTATGAATTTGAACAACGACCCTCTAAGGAGCTCGATACCAATGAGTGACAACACCAAACATCTCGCAAAGAAGTGCGTCAAGGACGCGGGACCGTGCCTTGCGCTGTGCGTAGCCGGCGCAGCGGTCGCGCTGCTGGCTGTTTTGGGGCCATTCGACGTGCTCCGAAGTGCCAGTTCCCTGCACGTTATCATCGCCCTTGCCGCCGCCATGATGACCGGCGGCGTGCTTGATTTGATCTTTTGGGTGCTCGACCCGTTTGGATGGAAGAACGAGGGGTAAGCCCTAAGGGATGGAAGGGTTGGAACGGTTGGCTTAGTGATCGTGCAGAATGTGGACTAGCGACTTGCAGGGAAGCGGTGATCCGATGACGGTCTATGTGACGGGCGACGTCCATGGCGGCGCTGACATGCAAAAGCTGCGCGATTGGGACTTTGGGGATAACCTGACGAACGACGACTATCTCATCGTCGCCGGCGATTTTGGCTTTCCGTGGGATTTCTCTGCCGAGGAATGCGCCGACATCGCTTGGCTAGAATCGCGTCCCTATACCGTGCTGTTCGTCGACGGCAACCACGAACGCTACGACCATTGGGCAGAACGCCCCATGGAGCTGTGGCATGGTGGGCTGACGCAGCACCTGTCGGATACTTCGCCCATACGGCGCCTGACGCGCGGCGAGGTTTTTGAGCTCGACGGCTCAACGGTCTTTACCATGGGCGGCGCCACGAGCGTGGACAAGGAATACCGCATTCCGTATTCCAGCTGGTGGCCGCAGGAGCTGCCAGACGAGCGCAACTTTGAGGAGGCGCGGACAAAGCTCGACAGCGTGGGCTGGAAGGTCGACTACGTGGTCACCCACACCTGCTCTACGCGCATGCTTTCGCCCACGCTCTATCCGGGGCCCGGCTGGAATTGCCCCGCCGTTGATCGGCTTTCGGCGGTTTTCGATGAGCTGGAAGATCGCTTGCTCTGCCGAG
>URNQ01000061.1 GCA_900549245.1 uncultured Collinsella sp. | reverse complement strand
TTGCTGCCGATGCGGAGCCCGGTGCGCCGTTTGGCCGCCCGGTCCGTGATGCGCTCGATTGCGCGCTCGGCATTGCGCAAAAGCTCGGCTACCAGACGAGCGATGACGAGGGCTTTGTGGGCATCGCCGATATTCCGGGTCGCGGCGATAAGCAGCTCGCGACTATCTGCCATGTGGACGTGGTGCCTGCCGGCCCCGGCTGGAATACCGACCCATTTGCGATGGAGCGTCGCGAGGGCTGGCTGCTCGGCCGCGGCGTGATCGACGACAAGGGCCCGGCGGTGCTGTCGCTCTACGCTGGCGCTTATCTGCTCAAACACGGCATTGTGCCGCGCTATACCTTCCGCGCGCTGCTGGGCTGCGATGAGGAAGTGGGCATGTCCGACGTTCACCATTATCTGGAGAACTACGCAGACCCCGACTTTCTGTTTACACCCGATGCCGAGTTCCCGGTCTGCAATGCCGAGAAGGGCCAGTTTGGGGCGACGTTTGTGAGCCCTAAGATCGACGGCGGGCGCATTGTGTCCTGGAGCGGTGCCGAGGCGAGCAACGCTATTCCGTCGCAGTCTATCTGCGAGCTTGCGATTGCCGCCGATGAGCTGCCGGCGCCGGTCGAGAACGCCGACCGCCTGGAGATCACGACGCTCGATAACGGGCATGCGCAGATTTTCGCCCACGGTATTGGCGGTCACGCCTCGATGCCCGAGGGAACGATCAACGCCGTCGGCCTCATCGTGGCGTATCTGCGTGAGGCCGAGGACGCGTTTGGTGCACGCGATGAGCGCCTGCTGACGCCTGCCGAGCACGAGTTTGTCAAGTTTTTGGCCTTTGTGCATGCGGACGCCTATGGCCGCGGCCTGGGTATCGACGCGACGAGCCCCGCGTTTGGCCCGCTCACCTGCAACGCTGGCGTCATCCGCGTGGCGGATGGCCATATTGAGCAGGTCATCGACGTGCGCTTCCCCGACAGCACCAGTGCCGATACCATCCGCGAGCAGCTCGAGCCGCTCGTGGGCCGCTTTGACGTGACGTGCCGTGTGGGCCGTGCAAAGGTACCGTTCTCGGTGTCTGCCGACGATCCAGCCGTGAAGGCGCTGATTGACACCTATAACGAGTTTACGGGTAAGCATGCCGAGCCCTTCGCCATGGGCGGTGGCACGTACGCACGCAACTTTGCCCGCGCCGTGTCGTTTGGCCCCGAGGAGACCGGCCTTGAGCTGCCCACGTGGGGCGGCCAGATGCACGGCCCCAACGAGTGCGCCAACGAAGAACAGCTCAAGCAGTCGCTCAAGATCTACATCGTGGCAATCTTACGTTTGAACGAGCTTGAGCTTTAAGGCTGCGGCGTTTTAACAACTTAGCACCCCTTTCGTCCGGGCTTTTTAAGTTGCGGTGGAATAGTTCCTAGAATGGGCCATTTGATGGCCAAGCAGGAACTATTTCACCGCAACTTTGTTTTTATTGGTGTAAAAGGCGGGTCATGCTTGGTGGCGGGGTTGTTATTCGTTTGTAAAGCCGAGCCGCGCTTGCGGTAAGGGTCTATCAGATGCCCGTAAAAAACCGCAGCTGACGCGGGCGCTGACCGATCGAGGCCGTATCTTTCCAAACAGCAAAGCGGGCAGGGTGCCCGCGAGTCGCATGTATGAAAGGAAGATCATGCTCGATCAGGCTTATTCTCGTCGTCAGTTCCTCGGCCTCGCTGGTGGTCTTGCCAGCATCGTCGGTCTCGGTCTCGTTGGTTGCGGTGGCTCCAACGCCGCCAACACCGCTGCTGAGGGCAGTGCCGCTGCTGCCGAGTCCGTCTCCGGCGAGGTGACCTACGACGGCGCCTCCTCGTTCCAGGCTCTCGTCGAGGCTGCTGCCGAGAAGTTTATGGATGCCAACTCCGACGTCTCCGTTTCCGGTTCGGGTAACGGTTCGGGTAAGGGCCTGACCGCTGTCGCCGCCGGCACCGTCACCATCGGTAACTCCGACGTCTTCGCCGAGACCAAGCTCGAGGCCGACCAGGTCAAGAACCTCGTCGACCACGAGGTCGCCGTCGTGGGCATGGGCCCCGTCGTCTCCAAGAACGTCAAGGTCGACGACCTGTCCCTCGAGCAGCTCAAGGGTATCTTCTCCGGCCAGATCACCAACTGGAAGGAGGTCGGCGGCGACGACGCCAAGATCGTCGTCCTCAACCGCAAGGCCGGCTCCGGTACCCGCGCCACCTTCGAGGCCGCCGTCTTTGGCGACGAGGCCGTCGACTTTAAGGGTGACGCCGAGCTCGACAAGTCCGGCGATGTCCAGACTCAGATGGGCAGCACCGACAACGCCATCTCCTACCTCGACTTCTCGCACTTCGATGACTCCAAGTTTAACGCCATCAAGGTCGAGGGCGTGGAGCCCAAGAGCGCAAACGTCACCGACGACTCCTTTAAGATCTGGGCGACCGAGCACATGTACTGCGCTAAGGACGCTGACGACGCCACCAAGGCCTTCCTGGAGTTCATGCTTTCCGACGACGTCCAGGGCAAGCTCGTCGAGGAGCAGGGCTTTATCCCCGTTTCTGCCATGAAGGTCGTCAAGGACGCCAGCGGCAAGGTCTCCGCTAAATAAGTAATCGCCCCGGAAAGGTTTGCAATGGCAAAACAGCTGCCAAAGCGCGACCTTGAGAACGTGGGCCTGGGCGTCACGGGCGCGTGCGTAGCGCTCGTGACGCTTGTCGTTGCCGCGCTCATCTTTATGGTCGCCCAAAAGGGCCTCTCGGCTTTTCTCAAGGACGGCGTCTCGGTCGTAGAGTTCTTCGCCGGCACCAAGTGGGACCTGGCCAACACGGCCGAAAACGGCCTGCCCTACACCGGCGCCCTGCCCCTGATTGTCACCTCATTTGCGGTCATGGTGCTTTCCACGCTCATCGCGCTGCCCATCGCCATCGGCTCTGCCATCTTTGCGGTCGAGATCCAGCCTAAGTTCGGTTCCAAGGTCTTTCAGCCGCTTATTGAGCTTTTGACCGGCATTCCCTCGGTCGTCTTTGGCCTGATCGGTTTTCACGTGGTCGTCGGCCTTATGAAGAGCGTTTTCCACGTGAGCACAGGCCTGGGCATCTTGCCCGGCGCCATCGTGCTGGCCGTCATGATTCTGCCGACGATGACCACGCTTTCGGTCGATGGCCTGCGCGCCGTGCCCGACAGCTACCGCCAGGGCTCGCTCGCGCTGGGCTACACCCGCTGGCAGACCATCTGGCACGTGGTGCTCAAGTCCGCCATGCCGTCGCTCATGACCGCAGTCATCCTTGGCATGACGCGCGCCTTTGGCGAGACGCTTGCCGTGCGCATGGTTATCGGCGGTATCGAGGCCATGCCGACGTCGCTGCTGTCGCCGGCGTCCACCATCACCACTACGCTCACCACATCTATGGCGGTCTATGCCGAGGGGTCGGCCCAGGACGATGTCCTGTGGGCGCTCGGCCTGCTGCTGATGGGCATGAGCCTCATCTTTATCCTGATCATCCACCTTATCGGCCGCAAGGGGGCGAAGGCTCGTGGCTAGCACGCGCATCCATATCGACGAGGCGAGACTCGGGCGTGTCCAAAGGCAGGACCGCATCGCCACGGGCGTGCTGACGGCGATCGTCGCCATCGTCATGCTCATCGTCGTCTCCATGGTGGCCTACATCCTGTTCGAGGGTATCTCGACGCTGTTCCAGCCGGGCTTTCTCACGCAGCCCGCGCGCGCCAACGGAACCCAGGGCGGCGTGCTCTACCAGCTGTTCGACTCGTTCTATCTGCTGCTGATCACCCTGATCATCTCGGTGCCCATCAGCCTGGGCGGCGAGGTCTTTTTGGTTGAGTACGCGCCCGACGGTCCCATCCGCGACATCGCCTCCACCGCCATCGAAACGCTGTCCTCGCTGCCTTCCATCGTCGTGGGCATGTTCGGCTTTCTGGTGTTTTCGGTGCAGCTGGGCTGGAAGTACTCCATCATCTCCGGCGCCGTCGCGCTCACCATGTTCAACATCCCCATCCTGGTGCGCGTGATTCAGCAGGCGCTCGAGGACGTGCCGCAGGCCCAGCGCGATGCGTGCCTGGCTATGGGCCTCACCCGCTGGGAGGCCACGCTGCACATCCTGATCCCCGAGGCCATGCCTGCCATCGTGACCGGCATCGTGCTTTCGGCCGGCCGCGTGTTTGGCGAGGCCGCGGCATTGCTCTTCACCTCGGGCATGAGCTCGCCGGTTCGCCTGAACTTCTTGAGCTTTAACCTGTCGAGTCCCACCTGCGCCTGGAACGTGTTCCGCCCCGGTGAGTCGCTCGCCGTGCACATCTACAAGATCTATGGCGAGGGCAGCCCCGAGGCCCAGCAGATCGTTTGGGGCACCGCGGCACTGCTGATGATTTGCGTGCTGCTGTTTAACGTAGTTGCCCGTATCGTGGGCAAGCAACTGGCAAGGAAGATGACGGCCGAATGAGCGAGATGAATGCAACGCCCGCAACCGAGGCGGCCACGTCCGAGACCCAGGACTTTCTGTCGAGTGTGGGGGAGAGCGAGAAACGTGTTCGCGTGAGCGGCAAGGCCGTGAGCGACGAGGTCGTGCTCTCCACCAAGGACGTCAACGTGTACTATGGCGACCACCATGCGCTGCACAATACGTCGCTCGACTTCCACAAGGGCGAGATCACGGCGCTCATCGGGCCTTCGGGCTGCGGCAAGTCGACCTTCTTGCGTAGCCTCAACCTGATGAATCGCGAGATTCGCGGCTGCCGCGTAGAGGGCGAGATCAACTACCGCGGGCGCAACGTGAACACCAAGACCGAGAACACCTACGAGCTGCGTCGGTCCATTGGCATGGTGTTTCAGCAGCCCAACCCGTTCCGCAAGTCCATTCGCGACAACATCACGTTTGCGCCCAAGCGCCACGGCATCACCGACCGCGACGAGCTCGACCGCATGGTCGAGGAAAGCCTGCGCGGTGCGGCGCTGTGGGACGAGGTCAAGGACAAGCTGGACAAAAGCGCCTACGCGCTTTCGGGCGGTCAGCAGCAGCGCCTGTGCATCGCGCGCACGCTTGCGCTCAACCCCGACGTGATCCTGTTTGACGAGCCCTGCTCGGCGCTCGACCCCATCTCGACGCTGGCGATCGAGGACCTGATGTCGTCGATCGTGGCCGACCGCGCCATCGTTATCGTGACGCACAACATGGAGCAGGCGTCGCGCGTGTCCAACCGCACGGCGTTCTTCTACATGGGCGATATGGTCGAGTACGACGAGACTGACGAGATTTTCCAACGGCCCAAGGATAAGCGGCTGAATGATTACCTCACCGGCATGTTCTCCTAGTCCGGGACATGCTTGAGGCCCGCGGCGGCCACGGTTGCCGCGGGACTGATTGGAGAGGCGGGTCATCTCTTGCGGGAGATGGCCCGCCTTTTTGCTCTGCGACCGAAACGACCACCACAAAGGGGACAGGCACCTTCGTGGTGGTTTGGGGTGGGGCTCGCTGCTATCATGGACAACGTTGAATTTCTACGAAGGAGCAGGGCATATGGCGATTCTTTTGGGATGCGATTCCGTCAGCCTAGAGTTTCCCACCAAGCATATTTTCGATAGCGTGACGCTCGGCGTGGGCGAGGGCGACCGCATTGGTATCGTCGGTAAAAACGGCGACGGCAAGTCGACGCTGCTGAGTGTACTCGCCGGTACGCTGGAACCCGACGACGGCCGCGTGACGCACCGCCGCGGCACGACGATCGGATTGCTCGGCCAAAAGGACCAGCTTGTCGACACCGATACCGTGCATCATGCCGTTGTGGGCGACACGCCCGAGTACGAGTGGGCGTCGAGCCCCCGTACGCGCCAGATCCTCGCCGGCCTCATTAGCGATGTGCCCTGGGAGGGCATGGTGGGCGAGCTCTCGGGCGGTCAGCGCCGTCGCGTGGACCTCGCGCGCCTGCTGATTGGCGACTACGATGTGCTCATGCTCGACGAGCCCACCAACCACCTGGACATGCGCACCATCAACTGGCTTGCGCGTCACTTAAAGGCCCGCTGGCAGCGCGGCCAGGGCGCCATGCTCGTGGTCACGCACGACCGCTGGTTCTTGGACGAGGTCTGCACCAGCATGTGGGAGGTCCACGACGGCCAGGTCGATCCCTTCGAGGGCGGCTACTCGGCATATATCCTGCAGCGCGTGGAGCGCGACCGCATGGCCGCCGTTACCGAGGAGCGCCGTCGCAACATAGCGCGCAAGGAGCTCGCGTGGCTGAGCCGCGGCGCCCAGGCGCGTTCCACCAAGCCCAAGTTTCGCGTTGAGGCTGCTCGCGAGCTGATCGCCGACGTACCGCCCGTGCGTGACGAGCTGGAGCTCAAGCGCCTTGCCGTGAGCCGCCTAGGCAAGCAGGTCATCGATGTCATCGACGTGGATGCCGGCTATGCGGATACCGATGGTGCGCCCAAGCAGGTGCTCACCGATGTGACCTGGCTCATCGGCGCGGGCGACCGCTATGGTCTTTTGGGCGAGAACGGCGCCGGCAAGTCGACCTTGCTCGACGTGATCCAGGGCAAGATTGAGCCCACGCGCGGCCGTGTGAAGATTGGCCAGACGGTGCGCTTTGGCGTTCTGTCACAGCAGCTCGAGGAACTCGAGCCCTACATGGGTGACACGATCCGCGAGGTGCTCGGCAACTATAAGAAGTACTACGTCATCGACGGCAAGGAGACTTCGCCCGAGAAACTTTGCGAGCGCCTGGGCTTTACGACACAGCAGCTCTGGAGTCGCATCGGCGATCTTTCGGGCGGCCAGCGCCGTCGCCTGTCGCTGCTGCTGACGATCCTGGACGAGCCCAACGTGCTTATCCTGGACGAGCCCGGCAACGACCTGGATACCGACATGCTCGCGATTGTCGAGGACCTGCTCGACGGCTGGCCCGGCACGCTAATCCTGGTGACGCACGACCGCTTCTTGATGGAGCGCGTGACCGACCAGCAGTGGGCGCTGCTCGACGGCCACCTGACGCATATGCCCGGCGGCGTGGACCAGTACCTGCGCCTGTGCAACGCCACCGCCGAGGGCGAGCCCGTGGGTGCGCCGAGCGCCAAGACCGGCACGTTTGACACCGGTGCCGCGGCGGCTGCGGCCGAAAAGCCCAAGTCGAGCGGCCAGCCCAATGGCCTTTCCAACGCCGAACGCCAGAAGCTTCGCCGCGAGGTGAGCTCGCTCGAGCGCAAAATGGAGACGCAGCGCGCCCGCGTGGAGGAGGCCGAGGCCGCGATGGCTCAGGTCGACCCCACCAACTACACGGCGCTGGGCGAGCAGCAGGCAAAGATCGACGAGGCCCACGCCGCCATGGACGAGTTGGAGATGGCGTGGCTCGAGGCGAGCGAGAAGCTCGAGGGCGAGGAGTAGGCGAGGATGATCAAGGCCGCGTTTTTCGATATCGACGGCACGTTGCTGAGCTTTAAGACCCATCGGATTCCGGCGTCGGCGCAGCAGGTGCTCGACAGCTTTCATGGGCATGGGATTGCGTGCGTGATCGCCACGGGTCGCCCGACCTATCAGATGCCCGATTGGCTGTTCGATCTTGGTTGGGATGCGTACATCACGCTTTCGGGTCAGCACTGCTTTGATGCCGAGGGGGTTTACCGCAGCTGTCCGATCGATCCGGACGACGTCGCGGTGATTGTGGACCAGGTGGCTCAGGGGTGCTATGACTCGCTGTGCATGCAGGGCGAGAACTCGTTTGTGAACCGCCTGTCCGAGCGCGTGGTGACGGCAGGCAGCAACGCGGGAATCGTCTACCACGAGGAGCCGTTTGAGCACGCCTTCGATGCGCCGGTTTACCAGTTCTGCGCCTTTGTTGATCCGGCCGACGAGCATATCGTGACTGATGCGGTGTCGCATTCGCTCACCACGCGCTGGTGTGACCTGTTCTGCGATATTATTCCCGCTAACGGCGGCAAGGACCTGGGTGTCGCGGCGACGCTGGAGCGGCTGGATATCGACGCGAGCGAGGCGATCGCCTTTGGCGATGGCGAGAACGACCTGTCGATGTTTTCCGCCGTGGGCACGAGCGTGGCCATGGGCAACGCGCAGGATACCGTGAAGGCCGCGGCGACCTACGTTACGACCGCCGTAGACGACGACGGCATTTACAACGCCGCCAAGCACTTTGGGCTACTGTAGCTGCGGCCGGCACTTAGGGACGTTCCTTTTCTGCCGGCAGGTGGGGACACTCCCTGCGGGGCGTCCCCATTTTGTTTTCGTCCCGCATGTTTTGTGAAACACGGCTAACTTTTAGGCAAAGTAGTAAGACATGGGCAACTTTTGCGGTAAAGTAAATCAAGCAAAAGTATCCAAAGGCTAACTAGAAGCCATCGCGAAAGGCGGCCCATGGCCCTACGTGAATCCGGAGAAGACTATCTCGAATCGATCTACGTCCTATCGGAACGTCAGGGCATCGTGCGCTCGATCGACGTTGCGGAGTACCTCGGCGTAACCAAGGCGAGCGTTTCCAAGGCCATGGCGACGCTGGAAAGCAACGGCTATGTCGAAATGGGCAAACGAGATGTTCATCTGACAGAACAAGGGCTGGAGGTCGCTCGTCAAATGTGGGAGCGTCACTGCTTTTTCGTGGGGCTGCTGGAGGATGCGGGTGTTTCGGCTGAGGTCGCGTCGCAAGAGGGCTGCCACATGGAGCACTGCCTGAGTGAGGAAAGCTTCGAGAAGCTAAGATCGATGCTGAGACGGGACAGCGACCGGGACCAGTAGACCCGCCAACCAAGTCCAACTCAGACAAGGAACCCCGCCAACAAGCGATGCCCAAGAACCACCAGCAACGTCACCGCAGGCCGGGACCGGGCTTGGTTTTGAAAACACTCCGCAGTGAACTGCACCCCAAAACTTGGACGGCTTAAATAAGAACTACGCCGCAAGGGACT
>URNQ01000060.1 GCA_900549245.1 uncultured Collinsella sp. | reverse complement strand
ACGAGCGGGGGCTCCTGTCGTTTCCGTGCCCTCGGATTGGGTCATAGTGTCTGTCGTTGCCAAAACATCGGCGTTGCTGGGCCGGCACTTGGGGACGTTCCTTTTCTGCCGGCACCTGGGGACACTCCTGATGTGGTCGTTGGGGACGTTCTTAAATGACTACTCAGGATGAGTGTCCAAAAATCAGCGCTCGTTCGATTGGCGCATGTCTACGCAGCGTAGGTTGTCGAGCCTGGCCTTCAAATGGATACTGACTGTCGAACCGGTTCACTCCATTTCTTCAATTTGATTGGACAGCCCATGAACCAGACACGGCAAACCAATGCCTCCCATACTTTTTTGGCAGCGCATGCCATCAAGCAGCTGCGCGAAGAGCGCGGCCTCACCCAGCGCGCCCTGGCGGAAAGCCTTGGCGTGACCGACAAAGCCGTCAGCAAGTGGGAATCCGGCCGCGGCCTTCCCGACATTTCCCTCGTTGAGCCTTTGGCCCAGAGACTCGGCATAAGCGTGGCCGAGCTTTTGGCTGGTGACATTCGGGCCAACGCCAACCGTGCAGGCAATATGCTCAAAGGCGTCTTTTACGTTTGCCCTATCTGCGGAAACGTTGTGCACGCGCTCGGAGAAGGCAGCTTTAGCTGCTGTGGCTCCACGATGTTTCCCCAGGAGGCCGAAGAGCCGGACGCGGACCACGCCTTTTCCATCGAGCGCATCGAGGACGATTGGTACGTCACGCTCGATCATCCCATGACCAAGGATCACTACATTAGCTTTGTGGCATATGCGACTATGGACGGCATCTGCTTTAAGAAGCTCTATCCAGAGCAATCGGTGCAGCCGCGCTTCCATATTACCGGGCGCGGCAGGATATATCTTTACTGCAACCAACACGGACTCTTTACGTCGCTGACGCCTCGCAAATAACGGCTGTCTATCCGCCCTCCTCATGCGTTCCCAGGGGACCCAAAATGAGCGTGGATAATCTCCCGGTTTTGGCCTGTGTGCGGGCTCAAAGTGGGAGATTATCCACGCTCGTTATCTGAGTGTCCAAAAATCCACGCTCGTCGCTACTTGAGTCCGGGCAGGCGGGTGTAGGGGAACGAGCGCTCTAAGAACTCGGAGCAGCGGGCGTAATCTTTGGCAAAGTAGCTGCTATAGAGCGAATCGAGTACGTATTGCACGGCGATATGGCTGGCGAACTGCGTGATGCGGTGCGTCATGCTCTCGTGGTCGCTTACCGTGAGATAGGCGGCAAAGCCGGGGTGAATGCGGGCACAGTACGGCGTGCCGATGACGATGACCGGGACATGTCGACTGCTAAGAATCGGCAAGATCTCCTTGAGGTTGGGGGCAAGGCCGCTGTAGGAGATGACGATTGCCACATGGTCGGGACCCGAGGCGAGCGCCGTGCGCACCTGCGCCTCGACGCTGTCGTGGCACGTCGCGCTTTTGCCGGCGGAAAGCAGGCGATCGCGGAACATTCCCGCTGGATACAGGTTATGCGAGCCCGTGTAGATGTCCACGGTGCCGGCGCGCATGATGAGCTTGGCGGCGTGGTCGAGCTGTGCAGGGTCGAGCAGCTCCTGCGTTTCGGCCAAGGTGGTCTGGTAGAGCCCCTCCATGCGCTCCATCACCTGCGCAGGGGTGGAGGTGGCATCGAAGGGAAAGTTGATGTCCACGTCGCGCCGGTTGCCCGCCTCGGTCGCCTGGCGGATGAGTTCGACCTTGAGGTCTTTGAATCCCTCGAGGCCGAGCTTTTTGCAAAAGCGGTGCACGCTCGCGACCGAAACGTTGGCGCACGCGGCAAATTCCTTAATGGAAAGCCCGCGGACGTCTTCGCCCATGGCAAGGGCCGAGATGCCGAGTTGTTGCTCGGTAGGGGTAAGGCCCTGTGCCTCGGAAATCTTGCGTTTGATATCCATGCGAACTCCCACACTCAACAAACCTGCCAAAAAAGGACAGGCTTATTTTGGCAGGTTTTGCCCGCAAAGGGTAACGGGACCGAGGATGCCGCTCGGGGCAATGGGTTCGGTGAGGGCGAAGATGTCGGGAATCGCATGATCGAGCGTGTTGATGACGTCGACGGTGAGTTCGTGCGTGCCGGCAGCAAGCTGGTTGATGGCAAAGCGATAGGGCGGACAGATGCGTGTGCCGAGTGGGTGTCCATCGAGCGTAAGTGTCGCGACTTCGTAGACATCTCCCAGGTCGATTGTGGCATCGGCAAGGTCGTTCGCGAGCTCGAATAACGTGCGGTAGCGGAACGTCCCGCATGCATCGGGGAATCGCTCGGCGGTGAGATCGCACAAGTGCTCGAGTTCCTGCGGGGCGCCAAAGGTTCCGCCGCCGGCAGGGGAGGGGGCGACGGTCCAAGGGCCGTTGATGTCGAGGGCGAGCGCATCGCTCGAGCCCATGTCCGCGCCGTCCCTGGACTCAAGCTCGCCTTCCGTCTCCAAAGCAACGAGGCAGCTCTCGAAGGGTGCGAGCTCAAGCGTTCCGTCAAACGCAACGGGATCGGTGCCATTCAACAGGTCGAGGCGCGTGCCGCAAAGTCGCTCGCCCTGCGCGAGTTTAACTGTGCAGTCGATGCGCTCGTGCGGGTGCTCGTTGACCAGCATGACGTGGGTTTCGCCAGCGTGCTCGTAGCGAAGCGCGCGCAGCCAGGGCTGGGGCGTGTCGGTGGCAACCGTCTGCAGCCCAACGCTCGCCAGCACGCCCGCCATATCGGCAAGCGGAGTCGCTGCAAGTTCACCCAGTTCAACCACGCCATCCGCGTCGTAAAACGCACCAGGCACTTCATCGACGGCGAGAACCATGACGCCCGCCGCCATCATGCGCCTTACGGCCTGCGCCGTCGCCGAGCCAATAAATGAAGCTCCTGGCATAACAAACGCCTGGTAGCAGCAGCTGTTAACGACCAATACCCCGTCGACAATCGAAACCTCGTAACGGTCCTCATCCTCAAAAGCCTCGGCGGGCACAAAATCAAAGTCGATCTGCGCACGCGTGAGCTCGGCAGCCACGCGCTCGATAGGCATGGCGCTGCCGGCCCACTCGGCATCGGCGTGGTACAGGATGGCGACGGGACGCGCGGCACTGCCTCCCGAAAGCAGCGTTGCCGTACGGTTCATATAACTCATGAGCTGGCCAAAGTGCGGCCATTGGGGATTGTTGCCGTGTGCGTAAAAGTGCGGCGGACAGTCCCAATCGGGGAAGGGCGCCATGCTAAATGCGTGCGGCGTAAACCAGTTAATACCGCGGACGAGCATGTGGTCGGCAATCCATTTCATCTCGCGCAGGCCCTCGTGCCAACCGAAGGCGCCGAAGACCTCGGCCATGCAGCGCCCCTGCTTTTTTGGGTCGAGACGCGCGGCCGAAGAGCCCAGCTTGGCAAGTGCGTAGGTAAAGAACTCCATGTTCCACGCGCCATGGAAGTAGCTGTAGCGCCCGTGGTCGACGCCGGGGGCAAGCTGGTTGATGACAACGTCGATGCCCGCCATATCTTGTCCGGCGACCGCGCGGAAGTAGTGCCCGGCGCCCTGGCCCAGGCGCGTGTGGCAACTTTTGTCCTCAATCACATGCCCGATGTGCATGACGCCGTGCTCACGGCACCAGTCGCCGATCTGCTCGTCAAAGCAGGTGCGGTAGAGTTGCGTGGCAATGTCCATGTAGGCGTGACGGACTCGGGCGCCATCTGCCTCGCGTGTCCAAAGGCCGTGTAGCTTGGTGAGCCAGCTCGCGCCCAACGCCTCGTGCAAACGGCTGGCAAGCTCGTCCGACCAGGGCAGTGCCATATCGCCGCGTCCGATAAGGCTGCTGGTAGAAGCATCGTCGAGAGCCGTGCCCTTTTCGTTCATAAAGCCGGGCTCATCGGTAAAGAAGCCCAGGATGGTGCGGCCGAACTCGTCGCCCAGATGCGCAAACGTGGGCTCGTAGACGGCGTCGATCAGCACACGGCACGAATCGGCGTCGACCATATTGATGTACTCATCGCGAAAGCCGGTTTTTTGGCTGGTGACGTAGAGCTCGACGGTGGCGATGCCGTCGGGGGCGTCAAAACGCAGGCGGGCGGGGGTGCCGTCGGCCTGCTCAACGGAGAGCTCAAGATTGAGCGGTGCGCCGGCGGCGTCGAAAGTCGCCGCGCCCACAAAGCGCTCCGTGGGATCCATAAGATTGCCGAGCTTAATGACCGTGGACGGCTGGGGACCGACGACCGTAACCGTGCGATGTTTGAGCACGGTCTTCCTAAGCGCGGGGTTGACGTTCTCGCCCGCAAGCGCGCCGTTGGCATAGCCCGTGGGGAAATGGGCGTCGTCGAGCAGCCAGATCTTCAACCCCAAGCGCTTGCACTCGCCGATGATAAACCGCAAGTCGGACCACCAACCATCGCGACAAAACTCGGGATGCGTGCGCGATTCGAGGCAGACTTCGCGGATGTCCGCACCGGCGATCTGCTCCAAGTATTCGGTAATCGTCTCGTGCGCCTCGCCCTTGAGCCACAAGAACGGAAGCACATGGTTGTCGTATGCCGCCATATCCACTCCTCTAAAACCAACCTTTTAAATCGATTGAAGTCAGAGTACGCCGAGCGTGCCGTCCTGCTAATATCAAAACCACAGCAGAATATGACCGAATCAACGATTGTGATGCCATGGATCTTGCACGTTTAGACAGCCTTCTGCTCGAGCTGACCGACAGTGAGCGTGCTTACCACGCGGGCGCCCGTTATGACTGGAATGATGCGTTCGGCTGGGGTCATCAACAGAATATCGGTGAAAAACATATCCATAAAATCGGTGACCCGACGCGAGCTTTGCACCAAGAAGGCATGCCCGAGGGCCTATCAATCGTGCGCAACTCGCGCTTCAACCCTGTACCGGAGCATGTGCACGATTATGTCGAAATCAGCTATGTCTATCGCGGGCACGCGCCGCAGGTCGTCAACGGCGAACAGCTTACGCTTGCTCAAAACGAGGTGCTCTTGCTCGACGCGGCCTGTCCACATGCCGTGGGCGAGCTCGGCGAGCATGACATTATGCTGAGCATCGTCATCTCGCGGCCGATGTTGCACCGCAGCCTAGAGCAGAGCCTCTCGCCGTCAAGCACTGTCTCGCAGTTCCTCATTAATGCCCTCAATGACGAAACCGACCACCGCGGTCATGTACATTTCCGCACGGGCAACAGCCGTCGCGTGCGCCGATATATGCAGGAGATGCTGTGCGAGCTTCTTGAGCCGACGGCTGCGAGTCCCCAGATCGTGTCGAAGCTGTTTGAGTTGCTGTTGGTTGAGCTGATGCAAAGCTATGAGGCCGCACTGCTGCAAGCGGGCAAACCTGCACTTCCCTCGGCGCAGGTCGCGGCCGCCGTGGGCTACATCGAGCGTCATGCCTGCGATTGTACGCTCGAGGACGTAGCTCGCCACCTCCATCTGAGTCCCAACTACGCAAGCGCGCTGCTCAAACGGCAGACGGGACGCACGTTTATGCAGCTCGTGCAGGAGAGTCGCCTAACACGCGCGGCAACACTGCTCGACGCCGGCTCCACTGCGGAAGCCGCGGCGCGCGAGGTCGGCTACGCCAACATGAGCTTCTTCTACAAAAAGTTTGCCGAGCGCTATGGCTGCACACCGGCGGCGTATCGCCAGCGTTTGCCCAGATAAAACAGACCAAAATAAACCTGTCCCTTTTTGGCAGGTGTCAGGAAGTGTCAGGGGCGGGGTGGCGGCGGGGTGCCGCTGCGAAAAGAAGTGTCGGGTTCGGCGTGCGCGGAGCCGCGCGTCCCGCACGTGGGCGATACTCGGCTTATCGAACCGCGATGCAAAGGAGATGCTCATGGCAAACATCAAGTTCCCCGAGGGTTTCTATTGGGGTGGCGCTACCGCCGCCAATCAGTTTGAGGGCGCTTGGAACGTGGACGGCCGCGGTCCGTCGGTCGACGACCACTTCTTGGGCGGCAGCTACAAGGAACCGCGCCAGATTACGATCGACATCGACCCCAACCGCTTCTACCCCAATCATGACGGCATCGATTTCTACCATCACTACGAGGAGGACATCGCGCTGTTCGCCGAGATGGGCTTCAACATGTTCCGCATGTCCATCTCTTGGAGCCGCATCTTCCCCAACGGCGACGACGCCGAGCCCAACGAGGCCGGCCTCGCCTTTTACGACCGCGTCTTCGACTGCCTGCGCGCTCACAATATCGAGCCACTCGTGACCCTGTCGCACTACGAGATGCCCTATCACCTGGTCGAGAAATACAACGGCTGGGCGAGCCGCGAGCTCATCGGCTTCTTTGAGAAGTACTGCCAGACCGTCTTCGACCGCTATCAGGACAAGGTCAAGTTCTGGCTCACCTTCAACGAGATCAACTGCGGCACTCGGGACATGGGCAACCTCTTTGAGACCAGCATGATTCAGGGCTTTGAGGGCCCGGCTTCGGCGGTCCACACCACGCCGCAGGCCCGTATGCAGGCCCTGCATCACCAGTTTGTCGCCAGCGGCCGCGTCGTGCGCTATGCCCACGAGCACTATCCGCAGTTTAAGATGGGCAACATGGACTGCTTCATCCTCTCCTATGCCGCCACGTGCGATCCGGCCGACGTGTTCGCCACGCAGCAGGAGATGAATACCATGAACTGGTACTGCTCCGACGTGCAGGTGCGCGGCAAGTATCCGTTCTATGCCAAGCGCTTCTGGGCCGAGAACGATGTCGAGCTTGTGATGGAGGACGGTGACCTGCAGGATATCGCCGACGGCAAGGTCGATTTCTACACCTTTAGCTACTACATGTCCGGCACCGTGGGCACCCACAGGGATCACGAGATGACCGAGGGCAACATGACCTTTGGCGGCAAGAATCCCTATCTGGAGTCCACCGACTGGGGCTGGCAGATCGATCCGCTGGGTCTGCGCATCGCCCTCAACGAGATTTACGCCCGCTACGAGATTCCGCTGATGGTGGTCGAGAATGGCATGGGCGCCTACGATGAGGTCGAGGAGGACGGTTCCATCCACGACCCGTACCGCATCGCCTACTTGCAGAGCCACATCAAGGCCATGGGCGAGGCCATTGCCGACGGCGTCGACCTGATCGCCTACACCTGGCGGGGCCCCATCGACCTGGTGTCCGCCGGCACCGGCGAGATGCGCAAGCGCTATGGCTTCATCCACGTCGATAAGTACGACGACGGCACCGGTACCTACGAGCGCCGCCGCAAGGACAGCTTCTACGCCTACCAGAAGATCATCAAGTCCAACGGTGCCGAGGGCCTGGATTAATCGACAATATGAGTGCCACCGGGGAAAAGCGTTGGGATGGGCTCGCGATTCGAGTCCCCACCTTAGCATTTGAACCATTTGGCACTATAATCACCATAGGCATGCGCACAACGTTGCGCTTAATCAAGAGGAGAAAACGTATGGGTCTGTTTGACATGTTCAAGAAGAAGGCTGAGCCCGCGACTGCCGCTGCTCCGTCCTCCATCTCTGCTTCTGCCGGCGCCGACGTGCTGTGCTCGCCCGTCAAGGGCAAGGTCATCAAGATGGCCGACGTGCCCGATCCCGTCTTTGGCGGCGAGGTCCTGGGCAAGGGCTGCGCCGTGTGGCCCGAGGACGATCTGGTCTACGCTCCCTGCGACGGCAAGGTGACCGTCACCATGGGCCACGCCGTGGGTCTGCAGTCCGATAGCGGCATCGAGGTTCTGGTGCATGTTGGCGTCGATACCGTCAACATGAACGGCGATGGCTTCGAGGGCTTCGTCAAGGCCGACGACGTCGTAAAGGCTGGCCAGCCCATGCTCAAGATCGACCGCGCCAAGATCGCCGCTGCCGGTTACAAGGACTGCGTCGTGGTGGCCGTGTCCAACACCGCCGAGTTTGCCGATGTCGAACTCGCCGTCGAGGCCGACTCCGCTGTCGCCGCCGGTGACGCCATCGTTAAGGTCGTCCGCAAGTAAACTGCGGCATCCAAAGGATGTGCAAGGGTGGTCGGGTTTTCCGGCCACCTTTTTTTATTGCATCGCGGGGAAGCGTTTTATTGCACGTTGGGCGGGCTTGCAAACCGTTCGGACGCTAAAACGAACCGACCGCGCCTTCGCGTTGCCGAGGATGTTCATAAGTGGATAGTATGGGCTTACTTATTACAACGTGCGCCGCGTCTGGGAAGCGCGGTGCCGCTCATTGGGAGGAACAACATGGAAAAGAAGCTGCTGCTTGCGCCCCTCATGGCCGTCTTGGTTGCATGCGTGGTCGTGCTTTCCGGCTGTGGAGGTCCTTCGGTTGAGGAGCTCATCACCGAGGATCTTACGACGCAGTTTGACGAGGTCAAGAACGGTGGCGACGACTTCCTCTCTGGTCTGGAGGAGGCTTCGGGCGACGAGTTCGAGCAGCTGGGTATCGATCCCAAGGAGTACGCCAAGACCTATCTCGAGGGCTTTGACTACAAGATCGGCGACGTGACGGTCGACGAGGACAAGGGTGTCGCGACCGCCGAGGTCTCCATCACCTGCAAGTCCATGAACAAGATCGTCGAGGACTTCTCCACCCAGTATCAGGAGAAGGTCGCCGCGCTTGATACGGTTCCTTCCGATGACGAGCTGTACAAGATGGCAGGTCAGGTTATGGTCGATGTGACCAAGGCAACCGAGCCCAGGAAGACCACGGTTATCTTCAAGTACCCCTGCAACGACGACGGCGAGTGGTCTGCCGATGACTCCGTCAACTCCGAGATGATGGATGCAATGCTGAGCTAGTTTGTTGCGGCGTTTTACCAAACGCCGCAACTGCTCGACGCTGCGCGGGCACCAGAGCGACAACTTGTCATTCAAAGAGGACGGCATGACCAGAAGGTCTATGCCGTCCTCTTTTCATGCCAATTTGTTCGCTCTGGTGCCCGCTCGCTCATATGACCCAATCCGCTGTCAAGAGCCACAATGGCCCC
>URNQ01000059.1 GCA_900549245.1 uncultured Collinsella sp. | reverse complement strand
TCTCCTTTTGCTTAGCCGTTAGCTTTGCTGCAATACAAAGCGGCCCTGCGTCTCTCGTGAGGTGCAGGGCCGCTGTCGTTGATTTGTGGCGTCGCTAGAAGTTGGCGTCGTTGAGTTGTTCGCTCTCGAGGCCGTCGAGCTGTTGCTGTTCGGGCGTATCGGCGACGCTCTCGAGCAGCTCGGTGGGATCGACGTTCATGTCCCTACCGGCCTCGTTGCCGTTGACCAAGTCGTCCGAGAAGATGTCGACTTCCATTTCCTCGGCTTCCTCGATCTGGACCTCGAGTGGCACCTGAGTACGTACAAGCTTGACTGCCGGACGCATGCGGGCAAAGAGGGGCACGTACTCGATGATGATGGCCGAGTTCTCAAGACCGTACCAGCGTGCCGGGCTTCCGCAGGCGCGGCGGACGGCGTACTTGATGGCCATGACGCGGTGGTCGTTGCGGTTGATGTCCGTTTCGGGGGCAAGCATCTTGCGCAGCATGCAAAAGCGGAAGTCGCCCACGTTGCCGCGTGTCTCGTAGATGGAGTAGGTGTGATGTTGCGGCGGCAGCTCACCCGAGGCCATCAGGTCGCCGACGATCTGACGCAGATAGGCGTTGATGCGCTGGTTGACCTTAAAGCCCAGGTCCAGGCGCACGCGGAACAAAAAATCCGTGCCAAAGGTCTCGACGGAATACTCGTGCGTATAGGGCTCATCGGTAACGTGCACGTTGATGAACCAGTATGCCTTGGCGCGCTTGGGATGTTTGTCCAGGATGGAATAGAGCACGTCGCGGTCGAGTGTGAGCGGATCGGGGCTGTTGGTGAGGAACACCAGATTGTCGGCGAGCACGGGGTAGGTCTCGTCGTTGCGCAGGCGGTCGAGCTGATCGATGTACTTGGAGACGGGCAGCAGGATCGTTTGCGTGCGCTCGATGGCGGTACCGCGACGCCACACGTACATAAGGCCAAACAGCAGTGCGGCCAGGAAGATCATGACGTAGCCGCCGTCAAAGAACATGGTGAGGCACGAGGCGAAGAAGCACAGCTCAATGGCACCAAAGAGCAGGGCGAAGACGCAGGCGCCCAGCTTGTGCTTGAGAATGCCGGCGATATAGCTCGTCAAAAGCGTCGTGGTCATGAGCATGGTCACGGTAATGGCGAGGCCGTAGGCGCTCTCCATGCGCTCGGAGTTTTGGAACAGCAGCACGATGAAGATGCAGCCGACCCACATGATGTTGTTGACGAGCGGAATATAGAGCTGGCCCTTGGTGTCGCTGGGGTAGTGGATGCGCAGATGCGGCATAAGGTTGAGGCGCGTGGCCTCGGATACCAGCGAGAACGAGCCGGTGATGAGCGCCTGCGAGGCGATGATGGCCGCCACGGCCGAAAGCACGATGGCAAAGGGGCGCAGGGGCTCGGGAAGCATCATGTAGAACGGGTTGACGATATCCATTGCGAGCATCTGGGGATTGGAGTTGTTGGCGAGCAGCCAAGCTCCTTGGCCCAGATAGTTAAGGATGAGGGCCGCCTTAACAAACGGCCAGGATGCGTAGATGTTGGCCTTGCCCACATGACCCATATCCGAGTAGAGGGCCTCGGCGCCGGTCGTCGACAGAAAGACGAAGCCGAGCACCATGATGCCCGAATGGTTGATGGGCGAGAACAGGAACATGATGCCACGGATGGGGTTGAGCGCGCGCAAGATGGACAGGTTGCCGAGCATGTTGAACAAGCCGGCGCCCGCCAGGAAAAGGAACCATAGTGTCATGAGCGGACCGAAGAGCTTGCCGATTGACGAGGTGCCGGCGCGCTGCATGGCAAACAGCCCGCAGATAATGATGATGGTAATAATGATGACGTTGGTTTGCCCGTCGCCCAAAAGCGCGTGGCCCCACTCGATAGTGCGCAAGCCCTCGATGGCCGTGGTAACCGTGACGGCGGGGGTGAGTATCCCGTCGGCGAGCAGTGCCGCGCCGCCGATCATGGCGGGAAGGATCAGCCACGGCGCCACTTTACGCACCAAGCTAAACAGGGCGAAGATGCCGCCCTCGTTGTGGTTATCGGCCTTCATGGCGATAACCACGTACTTGACCGTGGTCACGAGCGTCATGGTCCAGATGACGAGCGAAAGCGCTCCTAAGATCATGTCCTCGCTGACGGTACCGATGCCGCTGTTGTTGGCGACGATTGATTTCATGGTGTACATGGGGCTCGTGCCGATGTCGCCATAGACGACGCCGAGCGTTACGAGCAGCATGCCAGCGGAGAGGGGAATGGCTCCATGCCCGCCTTGACTACGCTGGTCTTGGAGGCTTGCCTCCAGCTTGTTGTGTGCCACGTGGACTCCCTTAGACATCTGGCCTCTGACAAGAGCAGTAGACCTTTATGCCATCTTTATACATATAAGAGCAGTTTGGCACATCGGGGTGTTTTAGACAATAATCCCCATCTGGGGATTATTCACGTACGCAGGTGGCATTTCAAAGCAGGGGCTATTAAGCACGTGCTGGCTGGGCGACGCCAGCCTTGGCGTTTGCGCGTTTGCCGGCGAGTTCGCAAAAAATCGCGCCGCCGATGATAAGTGCGGCACCCATCAGACGGACCGGTGTTATGGCTTCGCCTAAAAGGACGGCCGAGAACACGACGGCCGAAAGCGGCTCGAGGTAGCCGACGACGGCGACGGTCTGGACGGGCAACTTGGCGACGGCACTAAAGTAGAGCAGGCAACCGATACCGGTGTTGACGGCGCCGAGCATAGCGACGGCGCGCCAATCGATGCCTGCGGCGATGCTGGGGGAGAAGAACGAGGGGGCGCCCTGCGTGATGAGCGTGAGGACCAGCGCGGTCACAAAGGCGGCGCTCACCTGGAGCGTGGAGTTTTCGAGGCCTTCGATGTGTGGCGCACCCTTGCTGGCGATGACCATCAGCGCATAGCAAAATGCCGAGGCGATTCCACAGGCGATACCAGCAATGGGCATATTGCCGCCTAGACCTTGCGCTGCAATGAGAAAAGCACCGCAAGCAACGGCGATAAAGCCGGCGATTTTGCCGCCGGTCAGCTTTTCGCCAAAGACGAGCGGGGAGAGCGCCATGACAATGATGGGGCCGCAGTAGTACAGCAGCGAGGATACGCCGACGCCGATCGTCTGGTAGGCGCGGAACAGAAAAATCCAGCTAGCGCCCAGCGCGGCTCCCGAGAGGAGGAGGGCTGCGGCTTCGCGGGGACGAGATGGCGCCTGCAACTTATGGCGTTGGGTGATGGCGAGGATGGTGACAAGCGAGAGTGCGCCCAAAAACGTGCGTAGTAGCACGATATCGGAGCTCGGCAGCGCGATGGCAGCGGCGATGATGCCGTTGGAGCCAAACAATAGCAATGCTGCTAAGTACGTAAACAGTCCGTTGTTCATGCGCTTCCATCCCCTCTATATCCGAGCATGTTCACTATGGGTGAGGTGGCTTTAGAAGAAAAGCGAATATAATGCATGGATGACATGACAAAAACTCATGCAAAGGTGGGGACGTGCCGTGGAGACCAATATTCAAAAGATGCAAGTGCTGCTCGAGACGGTGCGTGCCGGCAGCTTTACGCGTGCTGCCGAGCGGCTGAGCTATTCGCAGTCGGGCGTGAGCCGTATGGTGGCCGATCTTGAGGCCGACTGGGGCTTTAAAGTGCTCGATAGAAGCCGCGAGGGCGTAGTGCTTTCTGCCGATGGGCGGCAAGTTATGCCGGCGGTCGAGGCGCTCTGTGAGGAATTCACTCGCTTGCAGCGACGGGTGGATGAGATGCGTGGGCTTATGCGTGGCAAGATCTGTATCGGTACGTTTTCGAGTGTGGCGACTCATGTACTGCCACCGGTGATCGCACGGTTTCGCGCTGATCACCCGGATGTCGATTACGAGCTGCTGATGGGTGATTACTCCGAGATTGAGCAATGGGTGGCGGAAGGCCGCTGCGACCTGGGCTTTATTCCGCGCGAGCCACGCGGCGCCGGCATGGCGTCGCGGCCGTTGGTGCAAGACGAGCTGATGGCCGTGGTGCCAGCGGACTCCTCGCTTGCCACCGCGGAGGTCGTTTCCCTTGCCGATTTGGCCAACGAGCAGTTTATTCTGCTGGAACGCGGTAGCGACGACGAGATTACGCCACTGTTTCGCCGCGCGGGCCTGGCGGTTCGCTCTAAGCTGTCGACCTGGGATGATTATGCGATTATGGCCATGGTCGAGGACGGTCTGGGCGTGAGCATTCTTCCGGCTCTCATCTTGCGCCGCTGTCAGTTCGATGTTGCCGTGCGCCCGCTCGAGGGACATCCCCATCGGCAGATCAACGCCATATACCGCACCGCTGACATTTCGCTTGCGGCGGCTCGATTCCTTGAATACCTCTAAACGCGTGCGCGTCATTGTCCGCTTTGGGCAAATCTCGGAGTTTGGTACGTTTTCTTATGAAATTGAACTTTTGAATGAGGTACGGCGCTATACTGCTTGCTAAATTGAACTTTAGTTCAATTCGTGTTCTATAAATTGAACTTTGCCAGCAAGGAGGTTCTAGTGGCCCAAGAGACGTTTAGCGATCGCCTGCGACAGGCTATGTCCGATCACGACGTTCGACAGTCGGACGTGATTCGTGCATCGGAGATGCTCGGCAAAAAACTCGGCAAGAGTCAGATGAGCCAATATGTGAGCGGCAAGACGATCCCGCGGCGTGATGTGGCAGAGCTGCTCGCCCGTATTTTGGAGGTCGATGTTACCTGGCTGCTCGCCGGTGACGCCGACCAAGGCGAGAAATCATCGCCCCGCAACGATTCCAAGCCCGAACCCCATCCCTCAGCTCAAATTGCAAGGAGCACCACCATGCGTACTTTTTCTAAATCCGCCAAACTCGAGAACGTCCTGTATGACGTGCGCGGTCCCGTTGTCGACGAGGCTGCCCGTATGGAGGACGAGGGCGAGCGCATCCTCAAGCTCAATATCGGCAACCCGGCGCCCTTCGGTTTCCGCACGCCCGACGAGGTTATCAAGGACATGCGCCAACAGCTGCCCGACTGCGAAGGCTATTCCAACTCGCGCGGCCTGTTCTCTGCGCGCAAGGCGATCATGCAGTACTCGCAGATCAAAGGCCTGCCCAATGTTCAGATGGAACATATCTACACGGGCAACGGCGTGTCCGAGCTCATTCAGCTTTCGATGAACGCGCTGCTCGACAATGGCGACGAGATTCTGATCCCCAGCCCCGACTATCCGCTCTGGACGGCGTGCGCAACCCTTGCCGGCGGCCATCCCGTGCACTATCTGTGCGATGAACAAGCGGATTGGTATCCCGACCTGCAGGATATGGAGTCCAAGATCACGAGCGCGACCAAGGCCCTCGTCATCATCAACCCCAACAACCCCACGGGCTCGGTCTACCCGCGCGAGGTGCTCGAGGGCATCGTTGAGATTGCGCGCAGGCACCAGCTCATGATTTTTGCCGACGAGATCTATGACCGCCTGTGCATGGACGGCTACGAGCATGTCTCCATTGCATCGCTCGCCCCCGATCTGCCCTGCATTACGTTTAGCGGCCTTTCCAAGTCGCACATGATCGCGGGCTATCGCATTGGCTGGATGGTGCTTTCGGGCAACCAGCGCTGCATGAGCGACTTCATCATGGGCATCAACATGCTCTCGAACATGCGCCTGTGCTCCAACGTGCCGGCTCAGTCGATCGTCCAGACAGCGCTCGGCGGCCATCAGTCGGTCAACGACTACATCCGCCCCGGCGGTCGTGTTTACGAGCAGCGCAACTTTGTGTATGAGGCGCTCAACAAGATTGACGGCATCTCGGTGGTTAAGCCGCGCGCGGCGTTCTATATCTTCCCCAAGATGGATGTTAAGAAGTTCAACATCACCGATGACGAGCAGTTTGCCCTCGACCTGCTGCACGAGAAGAAGATCCTGATCACGCGCGGCGGCGGCTTTAACTGGGGCGAGCCCGACCACTTCCGCATCGTGTACCTGCCGCGCATGGAAGTGCTCAAAGAGTCTCTCGAAGACCTCGCCGACTTCTTCGACCATTACCGTCAATCGTAGGGGATAGAAACTCCGCACAATGAAAAGCTCCCTGCAGTTGTTTTGCTGCAGGGAGCTTTCTTGAATCGGCGGGACTAGATCACTATCCCGTTGCAGTGGTCGATTTCGTGTTGGATGATCTCGGCGGTGTAGCCCGAGAAGTTTTTGATGCGGTGGACGAAGTTCTCGTCCAAATACTCAACCTTAATGCGGCGATAGCGGGTACAGGGACGCTCGCCGATCAGCGAGAGACATCCTTCGCTCGTCTGATAGGCATTGACCTGCTCAAGAATTTGAGGGTTGTACATCAGGAGTGTCCTGTTGCTGTCCTTTACGCAGATGATGCGTTTGCGCACGCCGATCATGTTGGCGGCGACGCCCACGCACTCGCGCTCATGCTCGTGGAGTGTATCCAGGAGGTCCTGCCCGGTCGCGGCATCGTCGGGTCCCGCGTCTTCGGAAGGCAGGCGCAAAAAGAACTCGGATTTCATGATGGGCTTAATCATGGCGGGCTCCTCATGTCTTATGCTTTCGTGGACTTTTAATAATAGCGCGGAAGGAAAGCTGCGCGTCCGCGTTACAATCTTTCAACGTTGGACCATGTTGCCAGATTCGTCGTGTACGGCGTCTGGCGTAAGTCTAGGGCTCATTATTCGCCCTGGGCTGTTCCTCTGGGGCGATGCGACTGTCGTTCCAAGAGGAAGGAAATGCATGGGGAGCAAATCTCAGCAACAAGTTCAAGTAGCGCCATCGGCCACTGCGGCGATTCTCGTCGTAATGTATATTGCAGCCTTTGTTGCCGCGTTTAACGAGAACATCATTAACGTGGCGTTGCACGACATTATGGCAGCCTTTTCGGTGAGTGCTACCACGGCGCAGTGGCTCGTCTCGGGCTACATGATTGTGACGTCGATCTTTACGGCCATCATGGCCTTCCTGTCCGGCCGTTTCTCGCCGCGCAAGCTGCTGTTTTTCGCATGCGGATGTATGGTCGCCGGCGAAGTCCTGTGCCTGTTCGCTCCGTCATTTAGCGTTTTGCTGCCAAGCCGTATTTTGCAGGCTGCGGGATCGGGCATCTTGTTCCCGCTCATGATGAACGTGGTGCTGTCTTGCGCTCCGCGCGAGAAGCTCGGTCTGTATCTGAGCCTGGGCGGTGCCTGCATTACGCTAGGGCCGGCGTTTGGACCCGTAATCAGCGGTCTTATGTGCACGTTGTTCGGCTGGAGGGCGGTGTTTGTAGTGCCGCTGGTGGGCGGCATTGTGGTCGCTGCGGCGGGCGTTAAGCTTGTTCAGAATGTCGGAGAGCGCTCGAGCACCACGCTTGATATTCTGTCGGTTGTTTTGCTCGCTGCCGGCATTACGGCATTCGTGCATTCCGTAGGCGAGTTCTCGACCAATCCGATTGCCGGCATCGTGGCGCTTTTCGCCGCCATTGTGCTGCTCGGCCTGTTTGCGGCCCGTCAGCTCAAGCTCGAGCATCCGGTGCTTAACGTGCGTCCCATGGCGAGCGTTCGTTTTTGGCCCGCGTGCCTGCTTGTGGTGGTGTCGATGATGACGACGTTCTCGATGAGCGTTTTGTTGCCGCTCTATTTTGAGGGCGCATACGGCATGACCGCACTTATTGCGGGCTTGCTCATTTTGCCGGCGATTGCCTGCAACGCCGTGACCTCGATTGTGGGCGGACGCGTGATGGACGCCCGTGGCGCATGGCCGCTGCTGCCGGTCGGCTTTGCCCTGATTGCCGTGGGGCAGACTGCCATCTCGATGACGGCGGCAAGTATGAACATCGGCGTCGTCGTGGCGCTGACCGTTGTGGTGTATGCCGGAGTCGGTTTGGTGCTGAGCCCCTCGCAAACGGCCGGCTTGGAGACGCTGCCTGCCGCTGAGCATCCCCACGGAACGGCATTGCTTAACACGTGGAACATGATTGCCGCATCGTTTGGCCCATCGCTGTTTATCGGTCTGCTCTCGAGTTCTGCGACGACTGCCGGCGCGGCTGGCGCTGCGACCGACGTTGCCCAGGCGATTGGATTTGCAACTGCCGTGCGTGTGGCGGCTGTGATTGCCGTGGTCGGGTTCGCGACGTCGCTGGTGTACGCTCGTCGCGAGTCGCACATGTCGCATTAATGTGTGCACATAGATTCTGCAGCTAGATTGGATGGCAACACCATAAACTAATGGACGTTTTGCCGAGAGGCATGAATGTTTAAAGCGCAAAGAGTGCGCGACGGGCCCCGCGAATGGGGCGATGATGCCCGAGAGGGCTAAGAAGGAGTCTCATGTCCGAGAACGAAGAGATCATGAACGAGACCGAGAACGAGACCATGGCTGCCGAGGTTGAGGCAGTCGAGACCGTGGAGACCGAAGCTGCCGAGGTTGAGGCTGCTGACGAGGTTTCCGCCGAGGAGGAGGCCGAGGTTGTCGAGGCCGCCGTTGATTACGATGACGAAGAGCTGATGGACAAGATGCAGAAGGCCGCCCGCCTGCTGCGTAGCCGTCGCTTTGCTATTTCCAAGGAGGAGGAGGCCAAGGCCGAGCGCATGGCGAACATCGAGCGCGCCATCAAGCTTCTTGACCTCAAGCCCAAGATGGAGCAGAAGGAAATGTCCGACCTGCTGGGCATGCGCCTCCGTGAGCTCGATGGCCTGATGGCCGAGGCCGAGGCTGCCGATCTGGTCGGCCGCATCGACGACGCCGAGGGCGATATGCGCAAGATTGTTGTCTTCGCCGCCGAGGATGCCGCTGAGGGCCTGGTCGAGCTTGCCAACAAGAAGGAGAAGCTCCTGCCCGAGCTTTCTTATGAGGAGGCCACCGAGCTGATGGCCGCTCTCGATAAGGTTATCGCTCCGCTCGTCGCCATGGGCCTGGACGAGGACCGCGGTCCTCGCGGCGGCCGTGACGACCGTGGCGGCCGTGGCGGCGACCGTGGCGGTCGCGGCGGCTTTGGCGATCGCGGTGGCCGTGGCGGTGACCGTGGCGGTCGCGGTGGCGATCGCGGCGGCCGTGGCGGCTTTGGTGACCGTGGCGGCGACCGTGGC
>URNQ01000058.1 GCA_900549245.1 uncultured Collinsella sp. | reverse complement strand
ACATCACGCTGCCCCCCGCGCCAGCCTCGCCCTCCGGCAGGTCCAGCTCGTAGTGCCAACCCTCCTGCTCAAAAATGGTGGGCTTGGTGTAGATGGCCGGGTTGAACACCGCGTCCAGGTACACATCCATCAGGTTGTACAGGTCCTGCTCATTGGTGGTGGCGACGGGGTAGATGGTCTTGTCGGGGTAGGTCATGGCGTTAAGGAACGTCTGCATGGAGCTCTTGATCAGGTCGACAAACGGCTCCTTGACGGGAAACTTGGCCGACCCGCACAGCACCGAGTGCTCAAGAATATGGAACACGCCGGTGGAATCGGCCGGCGGCGTCTTAAAGCCAATGGCGAAGGCCTTGTTTTCGTCGTCGCATGCCAGGTACAGCAGGCGCGCGCCCGAGGCGGTGTGGCGCAGCACATAGGCGTCCGAATCGAGCTCGGGCACGGCCTCGCAGCGCTCGACGACGAAGCCGTGGCAGGTGGTACCGGGCACCAGCAGCGCGGCGGCAGCGGCGCGCGGGTCGGTTGAGGTGGTGGGCATATGCAGTCTCCTTTGACGCCCCAGCGGGGGCGAATCGAGTCGAATCCTCGAGAGTATACCCATATGGAGCGCCCGCCCTGCGACGAACTGACAACGATGTTGGTGGACTTGCCTGGCTAGGTTGATAACGCATGCCGCGGGTAGCCGCTGCACCCCGCTAAAGTGAAATAACGCCCCGTTTGCCGAATCATTTAGGAAATATATGGACCTCTAAAAAGTTCTAATACAATATAAGTCATCTATCTATAAGCTGCTGATTCCTCGCAAAGGTATGGTTGATATGGTTGAAGCAAACAGCATTGTGCCCCTGTACAAGCAAATCGTTCGCGCGCTTTCTGATCAGATTGCCAACGGCACGTACCGACCGGGAGACAAGCTTCCGACCGAGACGGAGCTCATCGAGCAATTCGGTGTCAGTCGAATCACCGTTCGTTCCGCAATCAAAGAAATGGAAGATGCCGGCCTCGTAGAGCGAGCCCGCGGCAAGGGCACCTTCGTTTCGTCGGATACGCAGATGTATGCCGCAGACGACCGCGAGAGCTTCACCCACTCGTGCCAGCTCGCGGGAAAACAGGCCTCAACCAGAGTGCTCGAAATGGGCTGGGACTTCCCAAGCCTGCGAGACGCAAAGTTCCTTGGTGTCGACGATGCCCAGAAGGTGCTGCGCAGTCGCCGCCTGCGTCTTGTGGACGGTAAACCCACGATGCTCGAGACCAACAGCTATTCCGATGCGCTTTCTTTCTTGGAGCATGAGCCCCTGGACGATTCGCTCATGGCGGTGCTCGATCGCCATGGGATCAAAATGGGTCCCAACATGCGTACGCTCGAGGTTTGCTATGCGAGCGAGATCGAGGCGGCATACCTTAACGTGGAGCTGGACTCCTCGCTGCTCCTGTTTGTCGACAGGCGCTATGCACCAAGCGGCGAGCCACTCTTTATCTCCCGCCAGGTGTACTGCACCGAGCGACTGAAGTTCTATCTGTAAGTGAGGACGGCCGTTCTGTAAAAGGAGCGGCCGTTTTACCGACTAATTATTACCGTTCGCGGAATTCGTAATTTGCCACGCCATGGGGGAGAAAACGCTTATATACTTTGTTATGACAATATAGTACGTCTTATTGATATTGGAGAACTATGAATAAGATATTGCTAGCGAGTCATGGCTATCTCGCCCAAGGTATGAAAAGCTCTCTCGAGATCCTGATGGGCACCAACGACCGAATCGAGTGCCTGTGCGCCTATGTCGATGACGACACGAGGGATGTCGCAGCGCTTATCGATGCCTGGATGGAGTCGAAGGATCCGGCCGACACGTGGTTTGTCGTAACCGACATCTTTGGCGGTTCCGTAAACAACGAGTTCATCCAGAGGCAGGTCGCCGGATCGTTTACGTTGATCGCCGGAATGAACTTGCCGCTGCTGGTGGAAATGGTCACGCAGCTGGACACCCTCGACGAGGACAAAGCCAAAGCAGCGGTCGAGGGATCGCGTTCGTTTATCCAGCTTTGCGAGGCGGCGGATATGCTCGCCGATGTCGAAGAAGAAGAGTTCTAGCTCGAGCTTCAACGAAAAATACAACCCTGTTATTACCTTTAATTACGTGCGGAGATGATTGCGATGATTAAGCTTACGAGGGTCGATTACCGATTGATTCACGGCCAGGTTGCCATGTCTTGGACGCATGCGCTGGATGTCGATTGCATCCTGCTTGCCAGTGATGCCGTGGCAAAAGACGACATGAGAAAAGCCGCCTTGAGGCTGGCCCGTCCCAACGGCGTGAAGCTCATCATTAAAGATGTGAACGCGGCCATCGAGGCACTCAACAGCGGCGTCACTGACAAGTATTCGCTGTTTATCATCGTCGAGACGATCGAAGATGCCTATCGCCTCGCCAAGGGCTGCAAAGACATCAAGGAGATCAATCTGGGCGGAACCCGAAAGTCTCCCGAGACCACGCTTCATCCGACCCCTGCGATCTTTGCGACCGAAACGGATGCCGAGCATATCAAGGAGCTTGTCGGTGATGGCGTGGTTATCGAAATTCGTCAGGTCCCCAATGACTCAAAGGTATTTGCCAAGGACGTCTTCTAGCCGGAAACATGCTATTGTCTAGCGTTTATTAACCATGTCCTCCTTTCTTTAGCCCGTCGATTATTTGATCGGCGGGTTTTTTATTAAAGAAAGATCTAAATAATTCTGAAATAGTTCTTGCATAGTTAGTTATATAAAGTATTATAACGTCATGGGATGAATGAAGGGTTCATCCAAGTGAGTTAGGAGTAAGGGATGTTCAATTTCGATGAGCCTCGTTACGAGAAGGTTGTGAGCGATGCCCTCGCTCTCCGTCCTCAGATTGAGGCTGCCGTAGACGAAGTCTGCGAGCAGGGTTATTCCAACATCTTCTTCATTGGCTGCGGCGGCACTTGGGCCCACACGCTCCCGATGAAGTATTGGGTCGAGACCACCACGGCCGACGTCGACGTCCACTGCGAGATCGCCGCAGAGTTCCTCGCCTGCCCGCCCAAGACCTTCAACAAGGACTCGGTCTGCGTCTTCTCCACCCGTACCGGCACTACCCCCGAGATCATCGAGGCCGCCAAGTTCTGCCAGGAGCAGGGCGCCCGCACGCTGATGTATGTCTCCAACGACAACACCCCGGCCACCGAGTACGCCAACTACAAGTTCTTCAGCTTCGCCGAGGACGACGTTCTGTGCGAGGCCATCTACACCTACCAGATCACGCTGGTCGCCCGCTTCCTCAAGAACGCCGGTGCCTTCCCCAAGTACGACACCTTCATGGAGGAGTTCGGCAACATCGCCCCGTTCCTCATCAAGGCTAAGGATGCCCAGGACGAGCGCTGCGCCGCTATGGCCGAGGACTTCAAGGACACCGACTACCACATGGTGATCGGCTCCGGCATGCTCTGGGGTGAGGCTTACGACTATGCCATGTGCATCCTCGAGGAGATGCAGTGGATTAAGACCAAGTCCATCCACGCCGCCGAGTTCTTCCACGGCACCATCGAGCTGTGCGAGGAGGGCACGAGCCTCATCATGCTCTACGGCGAGGACGACACCCGCAAGCTCATGGACCGTGTTGACAACTTCACCCACATGCTCGCCGACGAGAAGGGCGTCAACGTTCGCGTGAACAAGTTCGACACCGCCGAGGTCGAGCTGCCGTTCAGCGACCCCGAGTTCCGCAAGATCGTCTCCCCGATGGTCACCTACACCATCACCGAGCGCCTGAGCTGCCACCTCGAGGACGTCCGCAACCACCCGCTCACCACGCGTCGTTACTATCACCAGATGAACTACTAATCCTCTCAAATTACTGCGGTTGTCTGCAGGCGAGCTGCGCAGAACGCCTCGCCTGCAGGCCTATTTCTGGGGTTGATCGAAATGGTTGTCCAGTATCTTCTAGTTGCACTGGTCGCATTCATTGCGTCCATGGACGAGCAATTATTTGGCATTACGATGCTTGGTCGTCCGCTGTTTACGAGCCTGTTCGTCGGCTTGATCCTTGGCGATGTCCAGCAGGGCGTAATCGTCGGCGCTGCTTTGGAGTCCATGTTTATGGGCGCCATCATGGTTGGCGCGGCGGTTCCTCCCGAGGTCTACGCTTCTGGCGTACTTGGCTGCGCATTCGCCGTCATTACGGGTACGGGCACGGCAACTGCCGTCGCGCTCGCCCTTCCCGTCTCTGTCTTCCTTCAGGTGTGGCGTAACTTCTGCTACGCCGTTCCGGGTGCCTTTGCCTGCAAAAAGATCGAGACCGCTCTTGCAAATCGCGATCTTGCCAAGGCAAATCTGTACCACCTGACCATCGTCCCGCTGTCGATTGGTATTCCGTCTGCGCTGCTGGTGTTCGGCTCGCTGTTCTTTGGCGCCGACCTCATCAACAACGCGCTCAACGCCATTCCGCAGTTTGTGATGGACGGCCTCAACGTTGCGTCCGGCGTCATGGTCTGCATCGGCTTCGCCCTGCTCATTAGGACCATGGGCGACAACAAGCTGCTTCCTTGGCTGTTCATCGGCTTCATTATGGTCATCTACCTCAAGATGGACGTGGTCGGCGTCGCCGCGGCTGCCATTTGCGTCGCGCTGCTCCTGGCCTTCCGCGAGGGCTCGTCCGGTCCGCAGACGGTTGCTGCAGATGAAGAGGAGGACTTCTAATGGCTACCCAGAACACCGACCTCAAAGAGGCCAAGAAGGACGCGATTATGACCCCCGATATGTATCGGAGCATGTTCCTTCGCCAGTTTACGAGCCAGTGCTCGCAGTCGTACGACAAGATGATGGCCATGGGCTTTATGTACACCATCCAGAAGCCCCTGCGTAAGATCTACCCCAACGACGACGATTACTATGCGGCGCTCGACCGTCACACCGAGTTCTTTAACATCACGCCCCACGTGCTCCCGTTTGTCGCCGGCCTGACGGTTTCTATGGAGGAGCAGGCTGCGGCCGATGAGAACTTTGACACGGCCTCGATCAACGCCATGAAGGTCGGCCTCATGGGACCGCTTTCGGGCATCGGCGATTCGTTCTACTGGGGAACGTTCCGCGTGGTTGCCGCCGGCATTGGCATCGGCATTGCTTCGACGGGCAACCCGCTCGGCCCCATCGTGTACGCGCTTATCTACTCGGTGATTAACTTCGCAACGCGTATCGTCGCGGCCCATCTGGGTTACGACCTGGGAACCAAGTTCCTGCAGCAGTCCGAAGAGAACAACCTTATGTCTCGCATGACGCATGCTGCCGGCGTCCTTGGAATGACCGTTATCGGCGCCATGATCGCGGCGCAGGTCTCGCTGTCCACGGCTCTGACCTTTGACGTGGGCGGCTCGGAGATCGTCCTGCAGGATCTGTTCGACTCGATCTTCCCCGGCCTGCTGCCCTTGCTGGCAACCTTTGCCTGCGTCGCCCTGTACAAAAAGGGCGCCAAGACCATTTGGATTATCTTGGGCATCTTTGCGATCTGCATCATCGGAACGGGCTTGGGCGTGTTTGCGGCGGCGTAATGCTGACCGATATGCTCGCGTGCTGGACAACTAACTAACCGTGTAAAAACGGGGCTCGGCGTAAGGCCAGCCTCGTTTTTTGTTTGAGGGATTGCCTAGCCGTCCAATAACCCACGCTCATCCATCATTCATGCATCTCTCATCTCTCACTCATTACTAAGACGAGAGATAAAGAGAAAGACGAGAGATAATTACGAGAGATAACTGAGAGACGAGAGAAGCCCATTGGGACACTCGCCGCCGAGTCGAGACGAAAGGGCATGCAGATGAACGAAAACGAGCTGGCTAATCTGCTCGAGTCTTTAAGGCGCATGGGTTCGGATGATCTTAACGTCGAAGTGAAGGAGAGCGCCACGACGCTTTCCCGCGACGTATGGGAAACGGTGAGCGCATTCGCGAACACCGCCGGCGGAATCATCGTGCTCGGCGTGAGCGAGCGCGCGGGTTTTGTCCCAGTCGAGAATTTCGAAACTGAGAAGGTGCTCAACCAATTTGTCGCAGGCATGGGCGATGCGGGCGGTCGAGGAAAGCTGGCCAATCCGCCCAAATACACGATTGAGCGAGTGGAGCTCCAGGGCACCATTGTTCTCGTTATCACGATTGAGGAGCTCGATCCGTCGAGCAAGCCCTGCTATGTAATAGAGCGCGGCGCCCAGGGCGGCAGCTACAAGCGCATCGACGACAAAGACGTGCCGCTTTCATCGACCGAGGTGCTCGCGTTGGCATCATACGAACGGACGAGCCCGAGCGATCGCGACGCGGTGCCGGGTGCGGGCGCAGATGACCTCGACGAACCATTGGTCGACCGCACGATAGAGCGTGCTTTCTCATTGACGCCCCGGGCAATGCGCGGCGCGTCGGACGAGAAAACGAAGCTGGAGCGCCTAAATATCTTTGATTCCCAAGGTAACGTCACTAAGGCCGGACTCTTGGCTGTGGGCACCTACCCGCAGCAGTTCTATCCCAAGCTCTTTATTGATGTGGCCGTCCATGTCGGGACCCAGAAAGGCGCGGCGGGATCGCTGAGGTTCATGGACCGCACAATCTGCGAGGGAACGTTGGGCGAGATGATCTCGGATGCCGTCGCGGCTGTCGCCAAGAATTTGCGGCGAACCTCGACCGTCCAGGGCGTCTCGCGCACCGATTCGCTGGAGATTCCCGAGGAGGTCCTGCGCGAGGCGATTGCCAACGCGGTGATTCACAGGGAGTATGGGGATCGATTCTGTGGACAGTCGATTGCTGTCGACGTCTTTGGCGATCGTGTCGAGGTGACGAACCCTGGCGGTCTTTACGGGGGAAAGACTCGCGAGAACTTGTTTGACGGCAGTTCCCGATGCCGTAACGCGACGCTCGTGAAACTCATGTCGATTGTCCCGCTGCCGGATGGCGCAGGTTCGTCGGCTGAGGGCAATGGCTTGGGCATCCCGATGATGATCGATGCCATGCGCGCGCATGGTCTGGCCGAGCCCCTGTTCTGCCCGGGGTTCGATCGGTTCAAGGTCGTACTTTACCGTTCAAAGATCGAGCCGGTCGATCATGGCGGGGGCTTAATTGTGACGGCACTCAAGCGCTACGGCGAGCTGGGTACACGCGAGTTGGCGGAGCGCACAGGGCTCACAATTTCCCAAGTTAGGTCGCGCGTCAACGCGCTCATTGCTCAAGGCGAGCTTGAGCCCACGGCGCCGGTGACGAGCCGCATTCGCAAGTACCGGCTAACGGAGCGCGCGGAGCAGATGCGCTAGCGGACGAGGTGAACCAATAATCGACTCTCGATTGACGCCCGCTAAGGTAAGGCGGTTGTTGCCCAGTCGATGGCGATGCTAAAGACTCGGCTTACGCTGGCGTGGTTCCGAGCTCGTCCATCAAGAACAGCCTAAGAACCAGTTTGATGGCGTATCCCGGCTTGATTTCGGCAGCGTCAAAGACGTGGCTCTCGGTGAGTTCGCCGCAGTATGCATAGATGTCGCGGATAAGGTCCGCGCCCGAAAGCGTAAACATGTAGCCTGCGTCCGAAAGCGCGTTGGGCGCGGCAGGCAGCTCGGCCGTGCGGCAAAACGTGGACAGGTCGGGTGCCATGGTGCCCTGGTAGTCAAGGGCACTGCCGGCTTCCTGCGCGGCAAGTTCTAACTGGCGCACGCGTTCGAGCGCCGCTGCCAACACAAAGCTCGGCGTGGGCGCATTGACGTCTTCTGTGGTCGCCACAAGCCTGCCCGCGGCCTGCGTGACAAGCCAGGCAACCTCACGCTGGCATCGCACAGCCTTGCGCGTAACCGGTTTGATGGATGAGGAGGAAACGCTCCCCTTAGGCGGATTCGAAGCAGCCACAAGACCCTCCCAAGAACAATCCGGCCCAACAAGCCCGGATGAAACACGTGCTACATCAGTATACAAGGGAGTGGGGTAGCGGGGCGCGAGCGCGCCAGCAGCAAACCGAGAGCATCGACGATGCGCCGATCGCGGAATGAGATCTCGTAATAATTGACTCTCGGCCATATCATTGAAGGGTATGACTCGCGTTCGATCGTTCGGAAAAGAAGCGCGATAAGGCGGGGCTTCTGCCATATTAGTGTATTAGGATTTGGCATTCTTTGACGATCGTGCCGTTTGATCGGATCGCGCGGCGATGCAATCTCACGTGTGCTTGCTGGTGCATGCTCTTCCTGGTTTGAATAACGAGAGGGGAGCGAGAATGAGCTGGAGAAGTGATGTCGCACTGGGGAAGTACGGAAAACTGCCGTGCGCCCTCATCGACAAAAGCATGTTCCCGAATGTGGAAGTTGATTACGGTTCGTTTGCTGTCGCCTGCCCTTGCTGTGGCTTGCAAATTCCGTGTCTCGACATTCGATTTATCGATGCGCGTGATAGGCTCAGCAAAGATGCGAGAAAACGCACGGGCGTTCATATGCCGGCGTATCCGGAGAAGTGTCCTGTTTGTGGCTTCGATATCGTGTATGACGACGGTGGCGAGGGGTAAGTGATGCGGGCAGTAGACCGTGCACGTCTCGCCGCCCCTACAAATAAATCCCCTCGCCGAGCTGCTTGTGAAACTCGGTATGGTGGTCGCGTGCCCAGGTGAAGAGCGCCTGGTCAAAGTCGGTGCGCGTGGCCGGGACGCCAAAGACGCCGGCAACTTCGACGCGCACAAACTCCAGTGCCGGCAGCTTGTTGATCGCGGTGAGGGCAAACGGGGACGAGGGCTCCTCGAACAGATAGCGGCTGCCCTGCAGCGCATCGCAGCTGGTGCACGTGTTGCCGAGCGACGGCGCCTTGGAGGTTCGCGCGCCTACGGGCTTGTAGCCGCAGCGCTTATGGAGGTAGTCGCGGAGCTCGCCCGGCACGCAGCCAAGTGCGGGAACGATGGCGAGTGCGTTGGCATTGGCTGTGTCGACGGCAATGTGTCCGGCTTCGTTAGGTGCGTACGCGGCGGCGGTGTCCTTGCCGTCATCGGCTCGATGGGGAATACCGAAGGCCGCGACCGAGGTCTCATTGTGGCACTTCCAGCACTCGCGCATGACCAGTACAAGATATATATACGGTGCGGAGGGGTCGGATCGGTCTACGCCGGGCAGCCACTCG
>URNQ01000057.1 GCA_900549245.1 uncultured Collinsella sp. | reverse complement strand
CGGGGTTGTTGCCGAGGGCGTTGCCGCCGAGGGCGACGACGATGCGATCGGGCTTTCCGTACGGTTTACTCATAGTGTTCGTTCACTTCCCAGCTACTAGCGAAGCGTCGCGTACATCATGGCCTTAATGGTATGCATGCGGTTCTCGGCCTCCTGGAACACGCGAGACTGCGCGCTCTCAAAGACCTCGTCGGAAACCTCCATCTCGGTCACGCCGAACTTCTCGGCAATCTCGGCGCCGATGGTGGTCTGCGTATCGTGGAAGCTCGGCAGGCAGTGCATAAAGATGGCGCCGGGGTTTGCCTTGGCCATGACCTCGGGCGTTACTCGATAGGGAGAGAGAAGATCGATTCGGCTCTTCCACAGCTCCTCAGCCTGGCCCATACCGACCCAAACGTCCGTATAGATCACGTCTGCATCCTTGACGCCCTCGTCGATATCCTCAGTGAGCTGGATCGTGCAGCCATTCTGAGCGGCGATCTCCTGGCAGCGCTCAAGAAGCTCGGGATCGAAGTGCGTGGCGCCCTCGACATCGCCCTTGGGTCCGCAGGAGCAGAAGTTAATGCCGAGCTTGGCGCAGATAACCATCAGGGAGTCGCTGACGTTGCCCTGCTCCTTGCCCATATAGGTGAGCTTCATGCCGCGCGTGTCACCAAACTCCTCACGCATGGTAAGAATGTCGGCAAGGGCCTGGGTGGGATGGTACTCGTTGGTCAGACCGTTCCAGACGGGAACGCCAGCCTTGGCGGCAAGCTCCTCGACGATTGACTGGTCGGAGCCGCGATACTCAATACCGTCATACATGCGACCGAGCACGCGGGCGGTATCCTCGATGGACTCTTTCTTGCCCATCTGCGACGAGCCGGGGTCGAGGTAGGTCACGCCCATACCCAGGTCCATACCGCCGACCTCGAAGGCACAGCGCGTGCGCGTTGAGGTCTTCTCAAACAGCAGGACAATGTTCTTGCCCTCGAGAAAGCGGTGCGGATAACCGGCGCGCTTCATATCCTTGAAGTTCTTTGAGAGGTCGAGCATGTACTCGATTTCCTCAGACGTAAAGTCAAGCAGGGTAAGAACGCTTCGACCAGAAAGATTAAGAGCCATGATTTGAGTCCTTTCGGTTGTTGGAACACACAAGGAGGGATGGGCGGCGCAGACCACACGCGCCGCCCAGATACGCTAACGCTGACTAGATTTCCTCACGCCAGAACGGCATGGTCATGCAACGCGGGCCGCCGCGACCGCGAGAAAGCTCCTCGGAGGGAGCGACGAGCAGCTCGACGCCAGCCTTGTAAAGAGCATCGTTGGTTACAACGTTGCGCTCATACACGCAGACCTTGCCCGGTGCGACCGCAAGAGTGTTGGAACCATCGTTCCACTGCTCACGGGAAGCCTCGATCGGATCGCCGCCACCGCACTCAATCATGGTGATATGGTCCATACCCGTCGCAAGCTCGAGGATATGCTGCAGGGTGCCCTCGAGTTCCTCGATATGCACCTCCCCCTCCGAATCGCCCTTGGTCAGGCGGTAGGCACGAAGCGTCTGGTAGATGCCGGGATAGACCGTGAACTTATCGCGATCGACCTGCGTGCAGACGGTGTCGAGGTGCATGTAGGCATAGCCGTGCGGAATCTTGATGGCATAGATGTTCTCGATCTCAGCCTCATCGGAACCCCAGAACATATTCTTGGCGAGCTCATCGATGGCTGCAGTCTGGGTGCGCTCGGAAATACCGATGGCGAGCGTCTTGGCGTTGATGTTGAGGATATCGCCGCCCTCGATATGCCACTCGCTGTTGTGGTCATACCAAATGGGGCTACCAGCGTAATCAGGATGGTTACGCAGCACCGTTTCGTAGAAGATTACTTCGCGATTGCGCTGATTCCAGTACATGCGGTTCATGGTAGCGCCCTTGCCCACGACAGCCAGAGGGTCACGGGAGAAATACGAGGCCGGCATGGGGAACAGCACCATATCGTCAGCCTTCAACTCCTCGCCGTCCATACTGGCAAGAGAACCGCCGACCTTGGGGATCTCGAGGTCGCGAACGTAGAGGCCGCCCATGGCAGCAAGGACAAACTCCTTGTTGTCCTTAATCGAATCAAGCTTCTCGACAACGGCCTGGCGAAGGGCCGCGTTGGAGATGCCGGACTCACCCATGAACTTCGTCATGAACTCTGCGCGAGTACCCTCGACTTTGTCAAACGTCTCAGCGAGCAGCTCTTCCATATAGACGACCTCGGCGCCAGCGCCGCGAAGAAGGTCGGTAAACTGATCGTGCTCTTTCTGGGCATAGTCCAGATAGAACGCGTCGTGAATCCAAACGCGGTCGAAATCCTCCGCCTTCATGTTTACAAGATCCATACCGGGGCGATGGACGCACACCTTCTTAAGGGCGCCAATCTCGCTATGAACGTTCAGTCCTTTGTTCATCTCTATCCTTCTTTCTTACAACTGTATGTAAGGTTTTGCTTTTACGGCAAGGGGATAAGGCCCGAAACCGCAGTGAATGCCATGCAGATAACGCTCACGACCAGGAAGAATTTCCAAGCAACCTTCCACCACTGGCCAAGCGGAATCTTGCAGACGCCAAGACCGGCAACGAGCATCGCGCTTGTTGGCGAAATGAGAGACATGGCCGCGCTGCCCATGGAAAGACCCGTAACTGCAGCCTCGGGGTTTAAGCCCATCAGCTCAACAAGCGGGCCAAAAATTGGAATCGTAAGAGCAGCGATACCCGAAGAGCTCGGAACGAGGATCGACAGAAGGTTATCCACGACATAGAGGATGCTCGTAAAGATAACGGCTGGAACTCCAGTGAGAGCCGTGGCGAGCGTATTGAGAATCGTATCGATGATGAGGCCGTCATTGGCGATTACGAGGATTCCGCGGGCAAGTCCAACAACGATGGCAGAGAACGCGAAATCTGCAATTCCCTTAACGAACTCGCCAGCGATCTCCTTCTCATTCATCCCGGAAACAACACCAGAAAGAAGGGCCATGGCCAAGAAAATCGCAGAGATTTCGTTCATGTACCAGCCCTGGGCTACCAGGCCCCAAATGATAGCGCCAAGTCCAAGCACGAAAATAACCATGACGGCTTTTTGCTTAGCGGTGAACTCGCTATCGAGGAGGTTCTCATCCGCGCCAAACTCTTTGCGTTTCTCGATATCATCGTGGAAAGCGGGGGACGCTTCGGGGTTTTTCTTAACCTTGAGGGCATACATTACAACCCATGCGACGGCAACCGCCGTGAGCACGGCAAGGGCAATGGTACGCAACCAAAGCTGGGGGTTGCCCTGGATACCGAGGATGCCCTGGGAAATCAGGACGTTGAACGGATTGACGGTAGATGCGATGTATCCGATACGGGCACCCACAAACACCGTCATGAACGCTGTAATTGAGTCGAAGCCCATGGCCATCATGATCGGCATAAGAATCGCAAAGAACGGAAGCGTCTCCTCTGCCATACCAAAGGTGCTGCCGCCCAAGGCAAAAAGCACCATTAGGATCGGAATGATGAGGACGTCCTTGCTCTTGAACTTCTTCACCACTCGGGCGACGCCGCTCGTGATGGCTCCGGTCGCCGTGATGACCTGGAAGGAACCTCCCACGATCATAATGAATGCAACGACCTCGACCGCTTGCTGGATGCCGATCGCAGGGGCCTCAAGTACTTCGAAGATGCCTTGGCGAAGATCAACCTCGTTGCCGTCCTCGTCCGTATAGACCTTATCGACAGGCTCATAGGTGCCCGAGACCGTTACCTCGCGACCGTTAACCTCCTGGCGCTCAAACGAACCCGAAGGCACGACCCAGGTCAGAACGGCAAATACGGCCATCAAGACGAGAATGATGGTGTACACGTGCGGGACTCGAAGAGTGCGCTTCTTTTCTGTCTCTGCCATCTCTCCTCCTTAATTCAGGGGTTTTTCGTTGCCGGCAAAGCCATTGTGTCATCGTGCAAAACACCCTTCCGTCTCTTCGCCCGCCAACGAAGCGCATCGACCCGTAAACGGATTTCAGATTGATGTAATTTGTCAATTTGCTATCTAAATTGATGTTTAACATCAATTACTAAGCCGGTTCGTGCCATTCACCTGTGACAGATATGATGTAAATTGAATCAAACTCGTAATGTGCCACTATGGAAGCAATAAATACTCACCGCCAAAGCGAGGTCACATGTCCGCATTGCATGTTCAAAATGAAATAGGAAAGCTAAAAAAGGTGCTTCTGCACTGTCCCGGCCCCGAAACGCGCAACTACCCCGACGGGCAGTTCAATCGGGTCTTTACGTTGCGTCCGTCTAGCAGCTCATTCGATCTTGATAAAGCCCTTAGGGAGCATCATGCTTACTCGGCGATGCTCGAGCACGAAGGGGTAGAGATTCTCTATCTTGAAAACCTTCTTACCGAAGCCCTTGATGCGACAGAGCAAGCGCGTCGCTCTTTTATCGATAGCTACATTTCAGAATGCGGCGCGCGGGGCATTGAGCTCGAGTCTGCCATTCGCGAGTATCTCGAGCGCATCGAAGGCTCCCGCACCCTTGCTCAAGCAGCAGTCAACGGCATCCGCTACTCCCAGGTCTTCAACACAGATAAAGAGGTGTTCAGCCTCACGAAACTGACGGCAGACGCATACTCACCTGACGATCTTCTCGTAAGCCCCCTTAACACCATGTGGTTCACACGCGATCCGGCGAGCGTCATCGGCGAAGGCGTTACGCTCAACCACATGTACTGGCCAGAGCGCAACCGTGAGGTTATCGCCTACAAAACGATTTTTACCTATCACCCAGATTTCCGCGAGACCCCTCAGTTCTTCAAGCATGAATCGACTTACCACATTGAAGGCGGCGACCTGCACAACCTCAACAGCGAAAACATAGCCGTTGGAATCTCGCAACGAACCGAGCCGGCGGCGATAGACACTTTAGCAAATAACTTGCTGTGGGATGAGAACTCGACTATTGAGTCCGTATGGGCCATTCAGGTCCCCTACGATGACCTCTGCATTCATCTCGACACATATTTCACTCGCGTTGACTACGAGACATTCCTCGTTGCTCGGGAGCTTCTCGACCAAGCGCGAGTCTACCGCATTACGCGGGGCAGATCGGAAGGGACAACCCGTGCGTGTCATGTCGCAGGCGGACTGAAAGAAGCGTTGCGATTAGCCCTAGGTTCAAGTTCGTTGCAGTTTATCCTTTGCGGTGGCTCAAATCCCGGAGCAGCAGAGGTCGAAAGGACCAACAATGCCACAAGCACCCTTTGTTTGGAGCCAGGCAAGGTCTGCGTATACGAAGAAAACGCCGAAACCAACAAAGCGCTGGAGCAGGCCGGTATTGACCTTATTCCCATCTCTATCTTTGAGCTGACAAACGGCTTTGGCGGCCCCAACTGCCTCTGCCTCCCCCTCGTCCGCACTTCATAACATGGGAACGGGTCAAAACATAAAGGCGCTTCGCAAGCGCGACCAGCTGACACAGGAGGAATTCGCGGCACTCATCGGCGTCTCCAAAGAAACGGTATGCCGCTGGGAAAAGGACCGCTATACAATCCGCCGCTCAACGTTGCTCAAGATAGTATCGAAATTTAACCTGCAGCTCGACGACCTCACATCTGAAACCGCAGGGCTTGCCGCAAAGCTCGACCACGAGGGGCGGAAGGGGGAATCCAAAGAAGTTACTACTGATTCCCTTTGCGATGTATTTAAAATCTTGAAGAATGGAGGCAGAACGGGACTTAAACAAACCGGAATAACCGCGCTTCCCTCATCCGTATTCAAGAAACATCGCGGGTGCTTCTTTGTTCAAATGGACACGTCCGCCATGTCCAAATGCTACCCGATTGGATCCCTTCTCCTCGTGGATCCAAACCTGAAACCCTGGAACGGATGCTCCGTCCTCGCTTTGGCCGATAATTCAAGAATCGTCATACGTCGTTATAGCACCGGTACGAACACCGTGATGCTCTCATCCTACTCATATCGCACAGCGGAACCGGATATCGTGCTGGACAAACGCCGAATTAGGATTCTGGGAATCATCGTCTGGTTTCAGGCATCCCATGATCTGAGCATCTAACCAAATTTGATCTTGTTTACCCCCTGCACACATCTCAAACAGCAAAAGCCCCGCAGTCGGAGCGGACTGCGGGGCTCATGAAGAGAGGCTAGTTTGTGGGCGCTTTGCCTGGCGCCCACGGGAGAGGCAACAGAGTAGAGGCTACTCGTGGATGCGGGTACCGGAGAGGCCGGCCATGGTCTCGGCGGCCTTGTCCAGGGCGCCGATGATGCAGGTGCGGCCCTTGCGGGAACGGGCAAACTTGATGGCAGCGCGGACCTTGGGCTCCATGGAACCCTTGCCGAACTGGCCCTCGTCGGCCAGGCGCTCGGCCTCGTCGGCGGTGAGGTCCTCGAGCTCCTCCTGGTTGGGCTTGCCAAAGTTGATGGCGACATGCTCGACGGCGGTCAGCAGGAACAGGACGTCGGCGTCGCAGTCCTCGGCCAGCAGCTCGCCGCCCAGGTCCTTGTCGATAACGGCGGGAACGCCCTTGTAGCAACCCTTGTTCTCGTAGTCGCGGACGACGGGGATGCCGCCGCCACCGCAGGCGATGACGATGAACTCGTTGTCGAGCAGGTTGAGGATGGAGTCAGCCTCGACGATCTTCTTGGGATCGGGGGAGGCGACGACGCGACGCCAGCCGCGGCCGGAATCCTCGACGAAGACCTTGGAGGGATCCTCGGCCATGAACTCCTTGGCCTGCTCCTCGGTGTAGAAGGGGCCGATCGGCTTGGTCGGGTTCTTGAACGCGGGATCATCCGGATCGCACTCGATCTGGGTGACGACGGTGGCGGCGTGCCAACGCTTATAGCGCTTGTGCATCTCGCGGCCGATGCCCTGCTGCAGGTGGTAGCCGATGTAGCCCTGGGACATGGCGCCGCACTCGGGCAGCGGCATCTCGGGGGTGCCGATGGCATCGTGGGCGGCGGCGAAGGCGTTCTGGATCATGCCGACCTGCGGGCCGTTGCCGTGGGTGATGATGATCTCGTTGCCCTGCTCGATGAGGCCGAGGAGCGCGTGGGCGGTGTTGCTCACGGCCTCGATCTGCTCGACGGGGTTGTTGCCGAGGGCGTTGCCGCCGAGGGCGACGACGATGCGATCGGGCTTGCCAAGAGGCTTAGACATTGCTGGAATCCTTTCTGTAAAAGGCCTACAACCCATTAATAACCCGCGTCCGTGCGATACGCGAGTTTATTAAGGTTTATATTCTCTTTATCGCTCATTTTATTCATTTTGAAAATACCTAAGCGGCGAACGGTCGATTTTACCCGCTCAGCGTAAAGAAGCCCAGTTCAGGCATATCTACGCCATTTACGTGCAACTTTATTTAAATAGAGCAGGGATTAGACCAGATTATGCAAACTATATCTTTGCTAAACACAAAACGGACAGCGCAATATCTTACTCGCACTATACGAGATTCTATACATTTATTAGACGAGTATGCACCCCTGCAAAAACACGGGGCTTTTCATCCAACAAAAGGGATAGCCAATCGCGCTTCACCCCGCGGCAAGCGGCTGTGAGTTCGCAGTATGGAACTTTACCGTCGGCTTCTGCATGAACGCTGCCGACGCCCTTTCGCTCCTGCGCGCCCAAGCAGCCGAGAACGCTAACGGCGCCACTGCCAACCTGGCCACCCTCAACAACGGCGCCGCCAGCCTTTTCGCAAAGTACCGTGCTGGCTCGCTGGCTTTGAGGCCTAAGTGAGCTTTGCTATTTGCCAATTTTTGTATGATTTGGGTCAAATCTATTTGTCAATTTTTGTATGATTAGGGGCAAATCTATTTGCCAATTTTTGTCAATGAGGTGTTTTAATGCTACGCCGCAAGGTCACTGATAGGCTTTTGAGCTGGAAGAATAACTCCCATAAGGCCCTGCTTGTTACCGGTGCGCGTCAGATTGGCAAGAGCTATGCGATTCGCGCGTTTGGAAAGAGCAACTACGCTTCGTATTATGAGGTCAATCTGCTACTTGATGCCGAGGCAAGAGACGTACTTGTTGGCGCTAAGAACTCCATTGACTTCATCAACCGTGTGGCCCTTCTTGCGGATGCACCGCTTGTTGAAGGAGACACGCTTATCTTCGTCGATGAGATTCAGGAGTATCCGCAGATCGTTACACTTATGAAGGCGCTGGTCGAGGACGGACGCTTTAGCTATGTCTTCTCGGGGTCTATGCTTGGGACTGAGTTTAAGGGGATCTCTTCTTTCCCGGTGGGGTATGTCGAGCACATTGTTATGCGGCCAATGGATTTTGAAGAGTTTTGTTGGGCAAACAGCATCAGCGAGAATGTGCTTGCAGACATCCGCAGCTGCCTTGTCGAGAGGCGTCCCGTCGAAAATTTTATTCATGAGGCGATGCTCAAAAACTTTAGAGCTTATATCGTTTGCGGCGGCATGCCGGAGGTCGTTCAGAACTATATCGATTCGGGCTATTCGCTCGTGAGAACGCGTGAGCTTCAAATTCAGCTAGTCGATCAGTACAAAAGCGATATCTCTAAATATGCATCGACTCGAGCGTTTAACGTTCGCTCCATTTTCGAGCAAATTCCCGTTCAGCTTGAGGCGGAGTCCCATCGCTTTATCGTCTCGTCTCTAGGCGAGGGAGCTCGTCTTCAAAAATACGAGCAGGATTTCCTATGGCTGGTGAACGCAGGCGTTGGATTGATGGTCCCCCAGGTGACGGAGGCACGAAGTCCTCTCAAGAGGACGGAGAAAACGACGGCCTTTAAACTATACGAGTCCGATACAGGTATGCTCGCATCGCGGTATCCCGGCAGCACGGCACGCGCCGTCTACCTTGACATGAAAACCCCCAACCTCGGCGGCCTCTATGAGAACGTGGTCGCACAGGAACTCGTTGCCCTCGGAGCAGACACGTGGTACCACCAAACGCGTGAGGTCGGTGAAGTCGACTTTGTAATCGAAGGTGCCCGCGGGCATGTTGTCCCAATCGAAGTCAAATCGGGCAAGAAAGTTCGAGCACATGCAGCCCTCGACCGTTTGATGAGTGTGGGCGAGTACAAAATTCCCGAGGCCGTTGTGCTGAGCCACGAAAACCTTTGCAAAGAGGGCAAGATCCTTTACGTTCCAATCTATATGACATTCTGTCTCGATGAGTTTATGGAAAAGGACGACCCCAACAACGATTTCTCGTTTGCACCCATATCCCTCTAGGCCATCTGGGTCCGCGACCAGGTCCCCC
>URNQ01000056.1 GCA_900549245.1 uncultured Collinsella sp. | reverse complement strand
TCTTTGATCCAAAAAACCATCGCATCGGTGTTAACGAGGACAACTGCATCGGCTGCAAGAGCTGCGTCATGGCCTGCCCCTTTGGCGCCGTGAGCGTGGCGACCACGCAGGTCCCCGTCTTGATGGGCGACGTGCGCGTGGGTTCGCAGACTAAGAGCTTCGTGCTCAAGTGCGACCTGTGCGTGGACCGTCCCGGCGGTCCGGCGTGTGCCGAGGCGTGTCCGACCAAGGGCCTCACCCTGGTGGACGAGGAGCGTCTGGCAGAACTGACTGCCGAGCGTGCCCGCGCCACCATCGAAAACGAGGCGTAAGCGTCGGGCGACAGGCCCAATGATTGTCAAATAAGTACCGAGTATTCGGTAGCAGAGAAAGGAAGGAGGGTGTCATGGAGAAGCATAAAGTGATCTGCCCGTATTGCGGCGCCGGTTGCCAGTTTAACCTCTTGGTCCAAAACGGCCAGGTCGTGGGTACCGAACCGCTCAACGGCATCACCAACCAGAGCGAGCTGTGCCTTAAGGGCATGAGCGGCTACGACTTCATCAACGACACCAAGATCTTGACTCCTCGCGTACTGCACCCGATGATCCGCCGCACTAAGGGCGCGGATCTTGAGCGCGTAAGCTGGGACGAGGCGCTGGATTTCACCGCATCTAAGATGCAGGCCATAATTGACGAATATGGTCCTAACGCTGTCATGACCACCGGCTCTTCGCGAGGCGGCGGCAATGAGGCGAACTACGTCATGCAGAAGTTTACGCGTGCGTGCATCGGCACCCACAGCGTAGACAACTGCGCCCGTACTTGACACGGCCCTACTGTCCTCGGTCTGATGGACACGGTTGGTTCAGGTTGCATGTCATGCTCCATCCCCGGTATGGAGGATGCGGGCTGCATTTTCCTCTTCGGCTATAACCCTGCCGATTCGCACCCCATCGTCGCAAGGCGTATCGTGCGAGCCAAAGAAAAGGGTTGCAAGATCATCGTCGCCGACCCGCGCCATATCGAAACCGCGCGTATCGCCGATCTCTACCTTCCGATCAAGAACGGTTGCAACGTTGCGTTCCTCAACGCCTTTGCCAACTGCTTGGTCAACGATGGCCTCTACGACAAGGAATTCGTCGCCGAGCACACGAACGGCTTTGACGAGTGGTGGGAGACCATCAAGAACTACACTCCCGAATCCGTACAGGACATCACGGGTGTCGAGCCCGCGTTGATCCACCAAGCTGCCGAGATGTACGCCACGGCGAAGCCCTCTGCCATCATTGGCTGGGGCATGGGCGTATGCCAGCAGAAGCAGAACCTGAAGACGGTGCACACCATCGCCTCCATCGCCTGCGTTGCCGGCCAGATCGGCAAACCCAATTCCGGCCTCGCGCCCGTGCGTGGCCAGAATAACGTCCAGGGCTCCTGCGATATGGGTATGCTGCCCAACCTGTACCCTGGCTACCAGAAGGTCACCGACCCGGCAGTGCGTGCCAAGTTTGCCAAGGCTTGGGGCGTGCCCGAGGAAAAGCTCCCGCTCGAGGAGGGCTACAAGCTCACCGACCTGGGCCACCTGGTCGACGAGGGCAAGGTGCACTGCTTCTACAACTACGGCGAGGACCCGGTGCAGACCGAGCCCGATTCGGCCGGTATGCGCAAGACGCTCTCCGAGCTGGACCTGTTCATTTGCCAGGACATCTTTATGACGCAGACGACCATGCTCGCCGACGTCATCCTGCCCGCTACCTCTTGGGGCGAGCACGAGGGTGTCTTTACTGCATCCGACCGTAGCTTCCAGCACTTTGACGCGGCCGTTCCGCCCAAGGGCGAGTGCCGCCACGACTGGGAGATCTTCGCGGACCTGTCTACGCGCATGGGCTATCCCATGCACTACGACAACACCGAGCAGATCTGGAACGAGTGCATTAGCCTGTGCCCCAACTTTGTGGGCGCGACCTACGAGAAGATGGCTCCCGAGGGCGGCTACGCCCAGTGGCCCGTCAAGAGCCCCGATGTGAACGACCACGGTCCGCCCGACATGTTCGCTGGTGGCAAGTTCACCACCAAGGACGGCCGCGCCAACCTGATGGCGCACGACTGGGAGGCGCCCTCCGAGCTTCCCGACGATGAGTACCCGCTCATCCTGTGCACCGTCCGCGAGGTCGGCCACTACAGCTGCCGCTCGATGACCGGCAACTGCAAGACGCTGGCGCTGCTTGCCGACGAGCCCGGCTTTGTCCGCATGAATCCCGCGGACGCCCAGGCGCGCGGCATCAAGAATGGCGACATCGTCTCGATTCACAGCCGCCGCGGCCAGGTATACAGCCGTGCCGACGTGAGCGATCGCATCAACAAGGGCACGGTCTACATGACCTACCAGTGGTGGATCGGCAAGTGCAACGAGCTGACCATTCACAAGGTCGACCCGGTCTCGCATACGCCCGAGGACAAGTTCTCCGCCTGCCAGGTCGACGCCATTGCCGACCAGGTTTGGGCAGAGGGCGAAGTCGAGCGTCAGTACACCGAGCTCAAGCAGGCTCTGGTGGACGCCGCCGCTCCCCAAGACGTTGAGCCCGGCGCCGCCAAGTTCGACGACGAGACGCACGTGAACCAAATCGTGTAGTCCCGTTCTCGTTGGCTATTTGGGCCGGGCGTCCCGTACGTTCGGGAGCCCGGCCCGTTATTTTGAAAGGAAGTGGGGATGAACCGCTTCATCGACATCAACCCGGAGAGGTGCATCGGCTGCGGAACATGCCAGTCCGCCTGTGCCGACGCCCACCGGATGCAGGGTCTTCAGGATACGCCGCGCTTGGCGCTCGTGAAGACCGGCGGTATTTCGGCCGCCCTTGCCTGCCACCATTGCGAGGGTGCCCCCTGCGCCGAGGTTTGCCCGGTGAATGCCATCGAGCGCGATGGCGATCGCATCCACGTCAAGGAGCAGGAGTGCATCGGGTGCAGGCTGTGCGCCATCGCGTGCCCCTTCGGAGCCATCCATCCCGATGGCACGTCTATCGCCGGTGTCGCAGGCATGTGCGACCCGACGCCTTCGTATCCTAAGTCCCTGAGCAGCCTGCTTACGTGGGCTCCTGGTCAGTACACCTGCGCTGTCAAGTGCGACCTGTGCGCATTCGATCCGGACGGCCCGCATTGTGTGGCGGCGTGCCCTACCAAGGCGCTGACCGTCATGGGTGGCGCGGCCGATCGCGAGCTCGACGAGGCCAAGCGCCTGCGCTCGATCGAAAACGGTCCGGTCGTCGACGTTACCGCTGTGGCCCAGGGCCTGTCCGAGAAAGCAGAAGGGAGCGTAAACAATGGATAGCATGACGCTGTTTATCGCATCGCTTGCCGTCTCGTGCATCGGTGCGCTCGCCTCGGTTCTGCTGATCAAGGCCGATAACGCCGCCAAGACCGCCGGCTGCCTAATCGGCGCCGTCGCCGCGGTGCTTTCGTTTGTGGCCGGTATCCAGGCCGTGCTGGGCGATGTCACGTCGGTCGACACCATCGTGTTCTTCCCGTTTGCCCATTTCCAGCTGCTGCTCAACCAGCTGTCCGGCCTGTTCGTGGCGCTCATCTCGGTGCTCGCGTTTGCCGGCTCGATCTACGGTCTCAACTACTTTGATGAGTACCCGGGCAAAAAGGGCCGCGCCGGCTTCTTCTTTAACACCTTTGTGGCGTCCATGATGCTCGTCATCACCGCCGACAACGTGTTTTGGTTCCTGGTCGCCTTTGAGCTCATGTCGCTGACCTCGTACTTCCTGGTCGTGATCGAGGAGAACGAGAACTCCATCCATGGCGGTTGGCTCTACTTTGTGATCGCGCACGTGGGCTTTGTGCTCATCATGGCGAGCTTCCTCACCATGACCAACTTCGCCGGTGGCTCGTTTGCCTTTGCGGATTTCCGCGCTACGCAGTTTAGCCCCGCGGTCGCATCCGTGTGCTTCGTGCTCGCCTTCTTTGGCTTTGGCGCCAAGGCCGGTATTATCCCGCTGCACGGCTGGCTGCCCAAGGCACATCCCGAGGCGCCGTCCAACGTGTCGGCCCTCATGTCCGGCGGCATGATCAAGATCGGTATCTTCGGCATCCTCAAGGTGGGCCTCGACCTGCTCTCCGCCTCGGGCGTTCAGGTCTGGTGGGGCCTTATGGTCATGGTCTTCGGTGCGATCTCGTCGGTCCTCGGCGTGGCCTTCGCCCTGCAGGAGCATGACATCAAGCGCCTGCTGGCCTATCACTCCGTCGAGAACATCGGCATCATTCTGCTCGGCGTCGGCGCCTCCATGGCCGCCATGGGGCTCAACTCGGTCGGCATCGCCGTCCTGGCTCTGATGGCCGCCCTCTACCACACGTTTAACCACGCGATGTTTAAGGGCGAGCTGTTCTTGGGCGCCGGTGCGCTGCTGTACTCCACGGGTACGCGCAATATGGAGAAGATGGGCGGCCTGTTCCGTCGTATGCCGGCAACGGCCATCTGCTTCCTTATTGGCGCGCTTGCCATCTCGGCCATCCCGCCCTTCAACGGCTTTGTGTCCGAGTGGTTTACCTACCAGTCGCTCTTTAACGCCGCCATGCAGGGCGACAAGGCCGTCATGATCGTGGCCGTGTTCGCTGCCGTCGCGCTTGCCATTACCGGCGCTCTGGCTGTCACATGCTTCGTCAAGGCCTATGGCGTCTCCTTTGCCTCCGCGCCCCGCTCCGAGGCCGCGGCCAATGCCAAGGAGGTTCCCGCCCCCATGGTGTTTGCGCAGGGCCTGCTCGCGGCCATCTGCGTCGTGCTGGGCATTGGCGCTCCCGTGATCGCGCCCGTGCTGGTCGATGTCGCCGCGTCCGTGCTGCATCCGTACGGTGGCGTGTTTGCCACCGAGGGCATGGAGCTCATGAACCAATACTCCGGCGCTGCCACCTCCACGCCCGCGATCGCTCTTGCGCTCGTGGTGCTTGTCGGCCTTGCCTGCGGCTATCGCAAGCTCAAGACCGTCGGCAAGGTGCAGAAGTCCCAGCCGTGGGCATGTGGCTATGCTCCCAACGAGCATATGCCCGTGGTGGCCACGACCTTTGCCTCCGAGGTGTCCTGGTTTATGCAGCCGCTGTACACGCTGCGCGACCGCTGCACGGCCGTCTGCTGGTCCATCGCGCACTTCTTCCAGAAGCTCACCGGTGTGGCCGAGGCTGTGGAGCCCGTACCCGACAAGGTTCTCGTCGATGCCCCGCATAAGGGTGTCGAAAAGCTCGCCGACCTCGCGACTAAGCTCGAGGGCGGCAACTACAGCATCTATATCTGCTACATCGTCGCGGCACTCGTGGTGTTCCTCGTGCTCGCCGTGCAAATGGGTTAAGGAGGGGAGAGCATGAACAACATCGTACTTGCCGTTCTGCAGGGCGTGGTCGTTATGGCCGTCGCGCCGTTCTTCTCCGGTCTCGGTCGCGTGATCCGCGCCAAGATGCACAACCGCCGCGGCCCCAGCATCATGCAGGACTACCGCGACCTGGCCAAGCTCTTTGCGCGCCCCGAGTCCCAGAGCGAGGACGCGAGCTTTGCGCTGCGCATTATGCCGCCGCTGTTCTTCGCCGTCGCCTTTATGCTCGCGATGGGCCTGCCGCTCTTTACGGCACAAAGCCCCATCCCGGTCTTTGGTGACGCCATCACCATCATGTACAGCCTGGCGCTCGCCCGCTTCTTCTTCGCCCTCTGCGGTGTGGGTTCGTCCAACGCCTACGCCGGTATGGGCGGCGCCCGCGAGCTGCTCATGAGCGTGCTCATTGAGCCGTCCATGCTGCTGGCGCTGTTTGCCGCCGCCCTGGTGTGCGGCTCCACCGATATCGCCACCATGGGTCAGCACATCATGACGGGCGCCATCGACGCGCCGGTCGCCGTGATCCTCGCCGGCATCGCCTTTGCGATCGCCTGCTACATGGAACTCGGCAAGCTGCCGTTTGACCAGGCTGAGGCCGAGCAGGAGCTCCAGGAAGGTCCGCTCGCCGAGCTTTCCGGACCGTCGCTTGCGATGGCCAAGCTCGCCATGTCCATGAAGCAGGTCCTGGTCGTCGCTTGGTTCTGCGCGATCTTCGTCCCCTGGGGCGAGCCCGCGACCGTGGGCATCGCGGCCGTTCTGGGCGCGGTCATCTTCCTGGTGAAGTGCCTGATCGACTTTGTCGTGTGCGGCGTGATCGAGAACTCCTGCTCGCGCTCGCGTTTTAAGGTGCTTGGCAATCAGACCTGGGCCGTCGTGGGCATCGCCGTTCTGGCGTTTGTCTTCGTGGTCGTCGGCGTGTAGGAGAAGGGAGAAACAATGTCATTTGCAGTCAGTCTGTCCCTTCTCGGCTTGGTCGCTATCGCGGCCCCGATGGTGGCCTCGGTGCTCGTCGCCCTGTTCCCCCGTCCGTACGCCAAGTGGTTCAGCGTTTTGGGTGCCGCCGTCTCGACGGCCTGCACCATCGCCCTCGCCGCGAATTTCGCCGGCGCCGGCATGCCCGACACGCAGGTCCCCCTGATCTCGTTTGGGCAGACCCTCGTCATGGGATTCACCTTCGATCGCATGAGCACGCTGCTCGCGCCCGCCTTTGTGGGTATCGGCCTGCTTGTCGTGATCTATTCGATTCCCTATATGAGCGAGAATAACCGTGAGCATCCCGATGCGCCGCGTCGTCGCTTCTACGCGTACCTCGCGACCTTCATCGGCGCCATGGCCGGCCTCGTGTACAGCTCGACCCTTTTGGGCCAGCTCGTGTTCTTTGAGATCACGGGCGCGTGCTCTTGGGGCCTCATTAGCTACTACATGACGCCTACGGCCAAGAAGGCCGGCATGAAGGCCCTGATCATCACGCATATCGGTGCGCTCGGCCTGTATCTGGGCGCCGCCATCGTGTTTGCCCACACCGGCACCTTCGCCATTACCGCGATTTCCGGCCTCGACGCCAAGCTCAAGGCTATCGTCCTTTTGCTCGTGCTGTTTGCGGCCTGGGCCAAGTCCGCACAGGTTCCCATGTACATGTGGCTGCCTTCGGCCATGGAGGCGCCGACGCCTGTTTCGGCCTACCTGCATGGCGCCTCGATGGTCAAGGTCGGCGTGTGCGTGTTCGCGCGCGCACTCGTCTCTGCCGGCGAGGTTCCCGAGATCGTGGGCTGGGTCGCCATTATCGACGCCATGGTCACCATGCTCTTTGGTTTCCTTATGTACCTGCCGCAAAAGGACATGAAGCGTCTGCTGGCCTTCTCCACGATCGCCCAGCTCTCCTATGTGTTCTTTGGTCTGGGCCTTTCGGTCTTTGGCAGCCAGCTGGCCTTTGACGGTGCCGTGTGCCACATCTTTAACCACGCTTTCGCCAAGACGCTGTTCTTCCTGATCGCCGGTTCGTTCTCCTTTACGCTCGGCACGCGTATGCTGCCCAAGCTTCGCGGCATCGTAAAGAAGTACCCGATCTCGGGCGTGGGCTTTGGTGTCGCGGCACTCGCCATTGCCGGCGTGCCGCCCATGAACACGTTCTTCTCGAAGTTCCAGATCATCGCCGGCGGCTTTTCTGTGGGTGCCGGCAACGTCGCGATTCTGGTGCTCGTGTGCATCATGGTTGCCGAGACCGTCGCCACCTTTGCCTGGTTCCTTAAGTGGATGGGCTATTGCCTGCCCGGCGAGCCGAGCGAAGAGGTCGCTGCGGGAGCCCCGCTTCCCCGCGCGATGGCGTTCGTGTTCATCGTGCTCATCATCATGGTCATTGTCAGCGGCCCGCTTTCGGCCAGCTGGATCGGTTAGGAGGTAGAACGACATGGGTTATTCGATCGTCAACATCCTTGGCGGCCTTCTGATCGTCACGTCCACCATGGTGGTCGTCTCAAAGAACATCAAGCACGCCATCCGCTGGTATGCGGTGCAGTCGCTGGTGCTCGTGGGACTGCTCGCTACGCTCGGTGCCACCACCGGTGCGCAGGAGCTGCTTATGTGGGCTGGATCTGCCTTTATCACCAAGGTCGTCCTGGTCCCTTATATCCTCAACCGCGCATACAAGAAGATGGGCGAGCCGAGTGACGCATCACTCAAGGCCGGCCTTAAGCCCGCGTGGGCCATCTGCATCATCGCCGTGGAGGTCGCGATCTGCTTTGCCGTCGTGACACAGATCAGCCTGCCCACGGCCGAGGTCGCAACGCCTGCGCTCGCCATTAGCTTCGCTCACTTCTTTGTGGGCCTCACCTGCATCATTTCGCAGCGCAACATCATGAAGCAGATCTTTGGATACTGCCTTATGGAAAACGGCAGCCACGTGACGCTCGCGCTTTTGGCCCCCACCGCTCCCGAGATCATCGAGATCGGCATCGCCACCGACGCCATCTTTGCCGTCATCATCATGTCCATCGTCGTGCGTCGCATTTGGGACGACTCCCACTCGCTCGATGCGCGCGACCTGTCCGAGCTGAGGGGGTAGTCCATGGAAACGTTGATTCTCGCCCTGCTCGCGACTCCTTTGGTGTTCTCGCTGGTCATGGCGTTTTTGCCCAAGAACACGTCCTATAACGTGTTTGCCGGTCTCAACCTGGTCTCCGTCGCAGCCGTCCTGGTGCTGTCGATAATGACGGCCGGTGACGTCCTTATGAGCGGCGAAACCGCGAGCGCTCTTGGCCTGTGGTTCCACCTCGATTCGCTGGGCGCCATCTTTGTGCTGCTCATCGGCTTTATCGGTTTTCTTACGGGGCTGTTCTCGCTGCCCTATGTAAAGGCCGATATCGAGGAGGGCTCCATGCCCGCCGAGCGCGCCAAGCAGTATTTTGTGCTGTTTAGCCTGTTTGTGTTCACCATGCTGCTCGCGTGCCTGTCCAACAACATGATCCTCACGTGGGCCGCCGTGGAGGCAACCACGCTTTCCACCGTGTTCCTCGTGGGTATCTACAAGAACAAGACGGCCCTCGAGGCTTCTTGGAAGTATGCGATGGTCTGCACCGCCGGCGTGGCCTTTGGCCTGTTCGGTACGCTGCTGATCTACGCCAACGCCGCCGACGTGATTCCCAATGCCCACGAGGCCGCATTCCTGTCGTGCGTGCTGCCGTATGCCGACCAGTTCGACCCGACGCTCATGCGCCTCGCCTTTGCGTTTGTCGTGATTGGCTTTGGCACCAAGGCCGGCCTGTTCCCCATGCACACTTGGCTGCCCGATGCCCACTCCCAGGCCCCGAGCCCTGTCTCGGCCCTGCTCTCGGGCGTGCTGCTTAAGTGCGCCATGCTTGTGATCATGCGCTTCTACGGCTTTACTATCCAGGCCGTGGGCGCCGAGTATCCGCAACTTTTGCTGCTGATCGTCGGCACGCTGTCCATTTTGGTGGCGGCACTCTCGATGTTTCGCCAGGACGACCTCAAGCGCCGCTTCGCGTACTCGTCTGTGGAGAACGTGGGCGTTATCGCCCTGTGCCTGGGTATCGGCGGCCCCCTGGGGATCCCCCCCGCCCCGCCGCCCCGCAGCCACATGG